>CALFMA010000259.1 GCA_937880065.1 uncultured Ruminococcus sp. | reverse complement strand
CACCTCCTGGACCACATTCGTAGAACTGGTCGGCACCAAGTGCAGAAGCCGCACGAACACAATCTTCCCAACGAACAGTGCTTACAACTTGGCTTACCAACATTTGCTTGATTTCTTCTGGATTTGAAACTTCTTTGCCCGTTACATTTGTAAACACCTTCACGCTCGGAGTTTTAAATTCAATACCAGAAAGGAATTTTTCAAACTCGATTTGCGCAGGTTTCATCAAACGGCTATGATACGCACCAGCAACCTTCAAAGGCACAACAAGTTTGAAATCTTTGCGTTCTTTTGCTGCCGAAACAGCAGCTGCCGCTGTGCTGAAAGCAAATCCCGAACTTCTTATCATGGGAGAAGGAAACGAAGTTTATCCAAAGGAAGGTTATGACTGGACAGCTCCAAGTATTGACTACACCACAATGACAGAATTTTATTATGGTGCATGGTGGGGCGGAAACTTCCGTGGTGCAAGAGAATATCCTATCGTTCCCAAGCAGGGTACAAGCCAGATTGTATACTCTCCTCACGACTATGGTCCGTCAGTTTATGCTCAGACATGGTTCGATAAGGACTTTACAGAGCAGACTCTCCTTGACGATTACTGGTATGACACATGGGCATGGATTAATGCAGAGGACGTTGCTCCTGAGCTTATCGGCGAATGGGGCGGACATATGGAAGGCGACAACCTTAAATGGATGCTTCTCCTCCGTGACTATATGATTAAAAATCACATCAACCACACATTCTGGTGTCTGAATACAAACTCAGGCGATACAGGCGGACTCTGGGACAGCCTTGGATTCCAGCAGGGCGAGGGTACAACAATTGACTGGAACGAGCCTAAGTATGAGATGTTTGAGGAATCCCTCTGGCAGACACAGACAAGCGGCAAGTATATCGGTCTTGACCACGAAGTTGCTCTTGGTGCAAACGGTATTTCACTCAGCGATTTCTATGCTAACTACGCTAACAGCGAGGGCAGTAACCTTGACGGCGGCAAGAAGGGCGGCAACGACGGAAATCCTGTAACACCCAAGCCTCCAACGACTACAGAAAAGCCTACAACTGCACCAACTACAAAGCCCACTACAACAACAAAGCCTACAACAACTACAACTAAGCCAACAACAGCTCCTACAACTAAGCCCACTACAGCTCCTACAACAAAGCCTACTACAGCTCCAACAACAGCTGCTCCTACAGAGCCTTCAACAAATCCAACTCCCGGTGTAAAGATTATATACGGTGACGCTAACTGCGACGGTGTTGTAACAATTGCTGATGCAGCGTCAATTTATCAGATGCTTGCAAATCAGGATAAATATCCGCTTTCTGATAGGGGTACTTTTTATGCTGACTGCTGCAACCCAGGCGGCGGTATTACAGCTGATGATGCACTTGCAATTCAGAGATATGATGCTAAGCTTATAACATCACTTCCTATTGAGGAATAAGACGGAATTGAACAATTAATTTTGACGGCGGAACGTGTGTTCCGCCGTTTTTATATATTAGCGATTGATAAAAAATGCGGTAGTTTTTCGACTACCGCATAATTTTTATTATTAAGCTTTAAGAGGAAGCTCGGAAGCTTCAATAAGTTTTGCATCAATCTTCATAATAACAATAGCGTCATCAACTGTGATACCTGTTACGCCGTTTACATCAGAGTTTGCAGCACCCTGCTCAGAAAGAGGATATTTGTCAGAGTTGCTGAGAGTCTGAAGAATAGCAGCAGCGTCAGCAATTGTGATTTTGCCGTCATTATTTGCATCGCCGTACAATGTTGCGGGAACAGAAGGAACTGAAGGAGCTTCTGTAGGCTCTGTAGGCTGAGGTGCAGCTGTTGTAGGTGCTTCTGTAGGCTCTGTTGTAGGCTCTACCACATCAGCTGACTTGAAGTTGTAAACTGTCATTTCGCCGTTTTCGTCATCGCACCACCAAATCTGAATCTGTGCAGATTTAACGGAAGCAGGAATTGTTGTAATATCAACTTCAACATTAAGCTTGCCGTCATCACCGATTTTGCCGTCCCATTCAATATTTGTCCATTCGTCGCCCATATAGCCAACGCAGCCGTTAGTTGTAGAACCGGCTTTACCCTCGATTGTGAATGTGAGAGTGTTGGAATCGCCTCTGTTAGCAAAATCAACTTCATACTTCTTTGTTGTATCCTCGGGGGGAGCTTCGATTTCGCCCTTACCCTCGCCGATAATAGCAATCTTAGTTACAGTTGTTGTGCTGTTTGTACGTACAAAGAGGTGAGCGATTTCGTCAACCTTATCTTCGCCCCATGCAGAAGCAATGTGCTTAGCGGAGTAGTATGCAATACCGTCCTTGTCGTCATAAGCCTTGATTTCTGTCCAGTTGAGCCAATCACCGTCAACTACAGCGATAACGGGCTGGTCGCCTGTATACTGAACAGCTACATCACCGCCCTCAAGTTCTTTCCATGTAGCGTTAAGACCCGGAGTGCAGTTGCCGTCCTTTACAGAAGCATCAAGTTCATGTGTATCGTCGCTTACGATAAAGCCTGAATCAATATCATCATGCTCAATTGTAGGAGATTTTCTTCCGCTGCCCCATACGATTGAATCGTCCTTGAGAACATCCATCATAGTATCAACAACAGTTTCAGAACCCTCATACCATGTGAGATTGCTTCTGTTGATATAGCCATGAGCCTCACCGCCGTTGTTCTTTTCTACGTTGTTATCCCAAAGAACGCAGGGGATACCCATTTCCTTAGTCTGTGAGATGTAAGCCTTAGCCCACTCTACACGAGCCTCTGTGTTTCCGAAGTTGGAAGCGCTGAATTCGCCGAGAACTACAGGAATATCCTTATCGCCGAAAGTCTTTCTGATACCGTCGAGGATAGAAGTAAGTTCTGTAGCGTAAGCAGTTGTAAATGTGCTGTGGTCCTTAACTTCAGCGTTCATTGTGAAGTTGTAGGGTGAATATGCGTGTACAGATACAGCAACATATTCATCATCGGGAACAACGATTTTTGACATCATTGAAGTGTCGCTTGAAGCACAGTAGCCTGGCATCATAACAAGACGAGTGTCGTTGTTGTCATCGCCTGTACCTCTGATAACTTCAAGAGCGTCAGCGTTGATTTTATTAATTGTGTCTGTTTCTTCCTTTGTAGGACCCCACCATTCGTGGTCTGTACCCTTAGCACGAGGTTCGTTCATAGTTTCGAATACAAGACGCTGGTCGTAGTCCTTGAAAGTTTCTGCAATCTGTTTCCAGAGTGAAGAAACATACCCTGTAAGTTCCTCATAATCTGCACCGAGAGTAGAACGGTTTACATATGGTTCTTCGTGGTGGAGGTTGAGGATAACGTACATATCCTGCTCATAGCAGTAGTCAACGATTTCCTTTACACGTGCAAGCCATGCTTCATCAATTTTGTAGCCGTTGCTCTTGTCAACGTGCTGGAACCATGTTACAGGAACACGGATTGTATTGAATCCCTTAGCCTTTACAGCAGCGATAAGCTCAGGTGTAGTCTTGGGGGTGCCCCAGCAAGTTTCAGCTTCAAGACCGCAGGATTCGAGCGGTACACCGCCCTTTGAAGGGTAAGCGTCAAGAGTGTTGCCTAAGTTCCAGCCAATCTGCATTGCCTCTGTAATCTCGAATGCAGTAAGCTGGTCAGCAGCTTCGATTTCCATTGTAAATGGTGCGAAGTTAAGACCTGTTGCAAGACAAGCCGCAGCAACGGCACTGCTTACAAAGCGTGTGATTCTGGTTTTTTTGATAACCATTTTTAATTCCTCCCAAAACGATTTTTTCACATAGCGGCACAGACTTAGTGCAGGAAATCTGCTTCGCTACTTTAATTTTAGCACATTGCAATAAAAAGGTCAAGGGTTTTTGTATTTGTTGCTGTAGAATTTTAAGCTTGATTTTTAGCTAAACTGCATAATTAATAACTTAATTAATTCAAATTAGGTTAAGATTTTTCGCTGAGATATGTTCCAAGGCGGTCATTGAGGATATATGCGGTATCATCGGCATTTCTGTCACCGTTTATGGCATATTCAACTTCCTCATCAATGATATTCTGTAAATCCCAGTTGTAAAAATAGGGGTTGGCAGGTACGCTTAAAATGTACTCATAAAGCATATCCTTGTATTCCTGAGTTATAAATTCCTCCTCTCCGTAATTGTTCCAGTTCCACATATAACCATTATTTATGGAGTTATTATAATCTGAGGGGCGGTCATAGTCACGCTGTAACTGCTCCTTTAAGACGGGAATTCCTCGTGCGTCAGTAACTTCGTATTTTTCAAGTTTTTCCTGTTGTTTCAGAATAAGCGTTATAAGCTCCCAGGCGGATTTTTTGTTGCTGCATTGCTCTGTAATTCCATATAGAACCTTATTTGCTGACTGTACATAAGCACCGCTGCCGTTTTCAGAGGGGTATCCCACGAAGGTTATATCCTCCTTGTTGAAAAATCCGTATGTATGCTGTCCAAGTCCCGAATTAAAGCCATTTATGTTCAGGGGGAATACAAGCTGAGTGTCATTAAGTCCACGTGTTTCTTCATCTTTATGATATGCGTTAAAGTCGTAGTCATCCATAAGGGCGAAATTCGGTTCACCTTCTGCTTGTATGGGCGTGTCAAGGCAGAATTGCAGAGTATTTTTAAATGAAGTGCCGAAATCGCAGACTGCCTTTCGGTGGTCGATTGAGCCTAATCCCTCAATTTTAAGCATATATTCCGCAAGGGACGACTCAGAAGTATATTTGCAGAAGTCCATTTTATCTTTGTATTCTTCATAGAATTTCATTGCGTCCGCAGATGTCCAATGCTCATATTCCTTTGGAATGAATTTTGTCTTTGCTACGGCGGTATGCAGAGAGTATGCCTCCATAACAGCAGGAAGTCTGCCCTCTATTTCAAGTCCCTCTAATGCACAGGGGAGAAAATCCTCCCGTTTCAGCTTGCTTTCACCGTCCATAAAGGAGTACAGGTCAGCAAGCAAGCCATTTCTGTCCATATTCAGCATACCTGCGGCATTATGGCAGAGAATATCAGGGGACTCGCCTGTAAGCATCGCCATATACATCTCATTGTTAATGGCTTCTATAAATTCCTTTTCGGTAGTGTATTCTATGCCTTGGGCATAGTTTACCACTTTTATATCAAAATCCTTTGGCTTGTTGAGGTGGTCGTTGAAAAGCGGGTCGATATACCCCATAGTTCCTACGGTTATAACAGGCTTGCCCTCCTCGTTGTATACAGGCTCATTCATAGGAAGTGACGTTTCCGCAGGCTTGTCCGAATTGCAGGAAACAGCGGAACACAGGGCAATAAGGGCGGTTAAAAATGATAATGTCTTTTTCATAGTAATTCCTCCTTGTGATGTTTTTCAGAAGTATTTTCAACATTCTATAACATAGTGTATTTAGAGGCTCAAAAAGTCAAAGTTTTTTGAAATTTCAGCGAAATGACCAGTTAGCATATACTAAATCACAGCAGTTTGCATAATACGAGCTATTAGCTGTTAGCTATTAGCCTTTAGCTATGCGGGCGGCTGATATATTGTGTAGGGGTGAATATTATCCGCCAGCTAAAAGCTAAAAAAAGATAATATCCGCCCCTACACAGATTGACGGTATATCGCAATATTCACCGCCCCCAATGGCTAACGGCTTTAAAAATAATTACGCATTAACAATAATTGGTCTTAACTGAATACCATTGAAAGCCGCAAGGACAGCTTCGGGAATAAGTTCAAACTGTGCAACGAGGGAGGCAGGCTTTTTAATAATATCGTCTTGCAGCATTGGCACAAAGTAGTAATTTTTTCTGTTGAAAAGTTCCCCGATATTTTTCGCCGATGCAAGCAAAGAGTCGTTTGACGCAATGGCAAGAACGACAGGCTTTCCGCTTCTCAGGTGGGATTTCACCGCCATTGTAACCGCTGTGTCGGTAATTCCCGAATTAAGCTTTGCCGCCGTGTTTGATGTACAAGGTGCAACTAACATAATATCTGTCATATTTTTCGGACCGATTGGCTCTGCACCTGCAATATCGGTTATAACCTCCCTGCCGCAGATTTTGGCAAGCCGCTTTTTATTTTCCTCAGCTGTGCCGAACCGTGAGGAAATTCCTGCGGCATTTTCCGACATAATGGGGACAAGTTCTGCCCCTGCCGATAGGAGATTTTCCGCCTGTTTAAAGCATCGCTCAAAGGAGCAGAATGAGGCGGTCATTGCGAATCCTATGCGTTTTCCTGTGAAATCATCGGTCATAAGCAGTTCCCCTTTCATTTATAATAGCCGAAATTGTGTCGGCTAAATCATAGCCTGCGGTTACGGGTGCTTTTTTGGCAGGCAGTCCCGATGCAAGTATGATTTTTTTATTAAGCTGTTCACCCATTTGAAAATCAAAGCCGTAGGGCTTTGAAGCAAGTTCGATAAATATGGTATTATCGGGGAATTTCCGCAGTTTATCTTCTGTAAACACAAGATTTGGTGCGGTATTGAACACCAATGGAAATTCCCCCGAAATATCCTCTGTGAATATGGATTTCACCCCGAAAATTGCGGATTTTGCTCTGCCACGGCTATTCCTCACCGCCACGGTAATATCTGCCCCGAAGCCTTTGAGGATATTCACAAGAGCCGAAGAAATCCGCCCCATTCCCACAATGAGGACAGGCAAGCCGTTGAGAGTTACGCTTAGATTTTCAAGAGCCGTCATAACTGCACCCTCAGCCGTTGATATGGCATTTTTTAAGGCGAAATCTTCTTGCTCCGTGTAGGAAATTACCGTGAAATCGGGGAAAAATGCCGTTGTTTTTTCGGGATGTATACCTGTGAAAATTACAGCATTATCCGTGAGATATTGAGAAATATTTTTCGTGAAGATTTTTTTGTCGCTAAGGGGAGCAGATAATTCTCCTGATGCCGTGGGGGGAGAAATGGGGAGCAGGGCATAGCGGCAGGATTTCTCAGCAGGGATTTTCGGCTGTATATCGGCATTTTCAAAGCCTATGAAATACACATCGGCGAACTCTGACAGTTTTTCTCCGCAGTAAATCTGACGAATGTCACCGCCGACAATTAAAATTTTTCTGTTGCTCATAATTGTTGTACTCCTTGAAAAAACTTTTCATACTCATTATATGCAGACAGGGGAAATTGGTTATTGTCTTTAAAGATGCCCTTAAATTTTGTCCAAAATAATTTCCGATTATCCCTTGCATTTTTTTTCGTTTTGCTATATAATAGTAATAGCGTAATTAACGGAGGGAATTTTTATGAATACTAAAATCGGCTTTGATAACGAAAAATATCTGAAAATGCAATCGGAGCATATCCGCAAGCGTATTGACCAGTTCGGCGATAAGCTCTATCTCGAATTCGGCGGAAAGCTTTTTGACGATTACCACGCGTCAAGAGTCCTTCCCGGATTCAAGCCCGACAGTAAGCTCCAAATGCTTCTCCAGCTCAAAGACGACGCTGAGATTGTGATTGTAATAAACTCGGCTGATATTGAGAAAAATAAGGTCAGAGGCGACCTTGGGATTACCTATGACGTTGACGTAATCCGCTTATTTCATATATTTAAGAAAATCGGTCTTTACGTAAGCAGTGTTGTACTTACCCAATATGAAGGTCAGGCAAGTGCCGACGCCTTCCAGTCAAGACTCGAAGCTCTCGGAATAAAGGTTTATCACCACTATCACATAAACGGCTACCCCACAAATCTCAAGCTTATTATGAGCGACGAGGGCTATGGAAAGAACGACTATATCGAAACGACAAAGCATCTCGTCGTTATCACGGCGCCCGGCCCCGGAAGCGGAAAGATGGCTGCTTGCCTTTCTCAGCTCTAT
>CALFMA010000258.1 GCA_937880065.1 uncultured Ruminococcus sp. | reverse complement strand
AGGAAAAGTGCAAATTCAGTTTTATCGGCATTTCCCTGTGTTGCCTTGTCGAAATCGGTTTCGTAGTAGAGATTATCCGAAAGGCTCATATCGTTTAATTCAGCGTTGATAACCGACCACATATTAAGGCCTTTGGCTATATTGTGGAGATTTGTTCCTGTTAAACCGAGTTTCAGGCTTAAAATCAGGCATAAAGCGGTCAGGACAATTCCTGCGAAAAGGGCAATGAAAAATCCGCCGAAATACTTGCCGAATCCAACCTTTGCAGGCTTTTGTTCAGCAGGTTCAACTGCTGCATTTTCCTCGATTTCGTGAATATTTTCCGCAGGCGGGTCAAATGCCGCTTCACGCTCTTGTTCTATGAAAAGCTTATTGTTCTTTTCCTCTGTGACAGGATTTTTTCCCAAGGATACGGGCTTTTCAGCTTCTGTGGGTTTCTCCTCTGGGGTAATTTCGGGGAGAATTTCGGTAGCTTTTTCTTCCGCTTTTTCCTTTGAATTTATGGCTTCCTTTTTCTCCTCAACGAATTGAAGAAGTTTGTCAACTTCGGAGAATTCCTCCGCAGGCGTTTCGGGTTCGGGAAGAATTTCCTCAGCCGCTTCCATTGCTGCGGAAGTTTCAGCTAATTCCTTGACTTCTTCCTGTGGAACGTCGTCCTCTCTGTTTTCCTTGACAATTTTTCCTGTAGCAGGATTTTTCAGCATTGCACCGCAGCTGATACAAAAATAGAGATTTTCGTCCTCGTGGACAGCACCACAATTTTTACACTTCATTTGATTTCCTCCTTAATTATCCGCAATATTTCGCTCTTTATATTATATCGTGAAAAAAGCTGATTGTCAACAGAAAAAATGTCGGGGAATGGAATATTGACAGACTGTACTGTTTGTGGTATAATTTAGGAAAGAAAATAGACGAAAGGAATATAAAAAATGTACTTTGATGATATTAAAGTTGGAATGAAAACCGACATTGCCCCTGCAATTATTGATAAAAAGAAGATGATTGACTTTGCGCTTGACTATGATAATATTCCCCTGCATACCGATGAGGAATATGCAAAATCAACGCCTTTCGGAAAGCTTCTTGCACCCGGGGTTATGTCTTTTTTGGCTGTGTGGGCGAAATATCTTGAAGTGGACTTTTTCGGTGAGGAATTACTTGCAGGGAAATCCACAAAAATCGAGTGGCATAAGCCTGTTTTTGCCGAAGATGTACTGACAGGCAAGGCTGAGGTCACAAAGGCTGTAAAGAGAAATCCCCGAAACGGACTTGTTGAGATTACCATTGAGGCGTATAATCAGAATGGCGAACTTGTGCTGACGGATATAACCGAAGCGATTGTGAAATGCAGAGAAAGCTGAATTTATTGCGTATTTTTGAGAACGGCAGATTTAATTCTGCCGTTTTTTATGCTGAATTTTCATAATATTCACCCCACATATAAAAATTTGACTTTTTCCAAAATTGTGATATAATTATATTAAGGGCATCTCTAAAAAAGGAAGTGTGTTATGGCGACAAATTTGTTTTCGGAAATTGAATATCTGAAAGGAGTAGGCAAGGCTAAGGGCGAAAAATACCGTAAGCTTGGCATTTCCACGCCTTATGACCTGCTTTATCATATTCCCCGTGACTATATGGACTTCCGCACACATATACCAATTGCACAGGCTGAAAATGAGGAACAATGTGTTCTGAAACTGACGATTACGAAAAAACTTCCCCCGAAAGCTATTAGAAAAGGCCTTGTCATATGCCACGCCGCCGCTACAGACGGCATTGACGATATTCTCATTGTTATCTATAATAATGTTTATGCCTTTCACGCATTGAAAGAATTCGGCACATATTATATGTACGGCAAAGTCACAGGCGGCTTTACACGCAAGGAAATTCATTCCCCTGTGTATATTCCTGCCGACTCTCCTGTGCTTATTCAGCCCGTCTATAAGCTGACTCAGGGACTTCCCATAAACGCTGTCCGTCAGAATATGCAGCAGGCTCTTTCGATTTTAGAGCAATCCCCATTTGAAACGCTGCCGCAGTATATCCGTGAAAAATATGAGCTGCCCGATATTGTATGGGCATTGCGGAATATTCACTTCCCCGAAACAAATAATGCGGCGGAAATCGCACGCAGACGAGTTGCCTTTGAGGAATTGCTGAAATTGCAGCTTGGTATGCTTATGCTGAAAATCCGCAAAAAGAAAAGCACATCATATATACTCGATAAATCAACTGATATGTCGGATTTCTACAATGCTCTGCCATTTCAGCTAACCGAGGGGCAGGCTCATGCTGTCGGTGAAATTATAGCTGATATGTGCAGCGGCTCACCTATGAATCGCCTTTTGCAGGGCGATGTGGGCAGCGGTAAAACTGCCGTTGCCGCTGCGGCTTGCTGTTTTGCCGCAAAAAACGGCATACAATCGGCAGTTATGGCACCTACGGAAATACTTGCCGCACAGCATTTCAAGACATTCAATTCTTTCCTTGAACCCTGCGGAGTAAGAGTTGCACTTCTCACAGGCTCAACTCCCGCAAAGCAAAAGGCGGCAATCCGTGAAAAACTGCTGTCGGGATACTGTTTTCCGAAACATATTCCGCAGAAGCGTCACTTGTACCCGATTTACCACGTGAGCCTGTATACTTGGTTGCAACAACACCCTTGTTCAGGAATGCGGCGTTCATTTTTTCAAAAGGTTCAGGGAAAGTAGGGTCAAAACCTGCATTAACATCGGCAGAAAGGCATTTCGAATTGCGAAGCGCCACAGTAGGGTCAACATTTTGGCATTTAGCAATATCACCAATTACAAAACGCAAGAAATCAGATTCCAAACCTGTATTACCCATAGAGCCGATTTCTTCCTTATCAGCAAGGATTGCAATAGCGGTTTTTTCGGGGTTTTCAATCTTTAAAATGGCGGTTAAAGCGGGGTAAGCGCAAACGCGGTCATCCTGACCGTAAGCGCCTATCATTGAGCGGTCAAGGCCGATGTCACAAGCCTTGAAAGCAGGAACAATTTCAAGTTCTGCCGATAAGAAATCGGCTTCATTTATGCTATATTTTTGATTAAGAATATTTAAAATATTAAGTTTTACAAGCTCACTTGCATCGTCATCTTTAAATGGGTGACTGCCGATAAGCACATTAAGTTCTTCACCTTTGATACCTTCGTTTAAGGTACGTTTGCTTTGT
>CALFMA010000257.1 GCA_937880065.1 uncultured Ruminococcus sp. | reverse complement strand
TGATAGTAGTCGTTGATGTGGTAGTAGGTGCAGTTGTTGTAAGGCTTTCGGGGGATACAGGCTCAGCTATCCAATTCTGACAGCTTGCTCCGTTAACTTCCCATTGCTGAACATTTGCACCGCTGTCCATTAACGCTGAGATAACTTCAACCGCAGATTTATTTCCGCTTATTTTGGTAAGAATTTTATATGAATTATCCTCATTCTTCACAAATCTGAACTGCTGGTTATCTCCCCCGTTTTGGGTGTAAAGTGCGATATTTGCACCATTATCGGATTTTTTAGCCTCTACGTCAAGAACGAATGTGCTGTTTTCATCAAGCGCTGTTGCAATGTAATAATAGCCATTTTCAGCCTCAATCAGCTTCCATACATCGTGAATATAATTTTCAGCTGTACCCCATTGATGAACATTTGAGCCGTTCTGTGCCTTTGCATTTTCAACCTGCATATACAGTCCTGAATTTACATTCTTGAAACGGAATAAGGAGCCGTTTTCAAAAGTTTCGTAACTTGGTGCAGCAGGCTTCATTTCGCCATCAGGCAATGCTGTAAAGCCTGCACTTGGCATACCGGGTGCGGAATATCTGATATACATCATATCCTTGTTGGAGTTTTTGCAGCCGCTGTTATATGTACAATAATTCTTTGCATCATCTGCTGAAAGTGCCTTATATGTGTAATTTGAAGCAGGTCGCCAATTGCATATCTTTGCTGAACCCTCAATACCCAATCTACGGCAGTTTACACCTTTTGAGCCTGAATCGGCAAATGAACCCGGATGAGATACCTCGTTCCAATCGCATACGACATTTCCCTTTGTAGATGCACCGTCATAGTAGCAGCTTTCTGCGAAAAGTTTACAATCGGAATGAACTGTGTATGCCATACTGAAATTATAGACAAAGTTATTGAGAGAGTGGAAATATCCATAACGCATAAGACCTGGGGCTCTTGTAAGAGTATCGGTAAATTTATTTCCTATAATGGACATTCTTGGGAAATTATTCTTGTTTTTGTAGGAATCCTCAGTATCATCGGGATAGCCGAGAATTAGACCGTATTCGTGAAGTCCAAATGAACAATCGGAAACTGTGCAGTAATCCGCATCATAGCAGCAAGCAAGGAATTTATCCCAGTCGGGAACATTTTCGCCCTGTGTATTTACTGCATTGTGTCCTACGAATGTAACATGGTCAACCCATAAATTCTGACCTGAGCCAAAATAAACAACGATTGAGTCGTTTCCGTTGGATTTTGCATCGTGTTTCATCTCAAAATTTCTGATAATTACATTATTGCCAACGCCCTTATTTGATGATGTACAGAACTGAACATTGCTTAGAGTATGCTTGCCATAGCTGCCAACAATTGTTTTGTTGCTGCGAACATAAATTCTACCGTCTGGGCAGTAGAAATGATTTTGAGAATCCATTTTAAGCGTTGTAACTCCGATATTTTCCTTAACAATGATTGTATAAGGAGCATCAGATTCAGCATATTTTTTCAAATCGTCAAAAGTAGTTACCTCTACAACTTCACCAAATAATCCGCCGATATTTCCGGCTTTTATATTTTTTGTGTTATCATCAAAGCAATAACCTGCAAATCCCTGTAAACCGTCAGCATTTAAAAGCCACAACTGTGAATCTGCACCTGTGAATTTTTGAAGTGTCATACCGTCAGAACCTTGGGTAACAGCAAGTTCAGGGTCAGAATAATTAACAATTTTATAATAAAGGTCATTTTTAAGTCGGTCCTGCTTGACAGGAACAACAAACCAATGCTGACACTGGTGAGATTCGCTGCCAAACATAATCACGCTTGAACCTTCACTTACATTGTAATTATCGGGAGTTATAAGTCTGCCAGATTCGCCATTGGTGATTTTGAAAAATGTTCCCACAGAATTTGCACCTACACGGTCAAATCTCCATGTTGCAGAATGAGTTCCGTCAAGTTTTTTAACTGTTAATGATGAACCGTCGGTTGTTCCGTTTTCTGCAAGAACCTTAGAGTTATCCTTGGTTGCGATGTTAATGAATTGTGCGGGATAATCCGCAGATGCGGCATTTGTAATCATCATATCTGATGAAATATCAAATCCGCAGCAAATGAATGAAATGCACATAATCATTGCTGTAATAACTGAAATAAATTTTTTCATAATTAAACCTCCATAAATATAATTTACAGCCTATAAATATTATACTAATTTTTTAGTTTTATTTCAATGGAATATAATATTTTCTTAATAGTTTTTTTGTAACAGAATGAATTAGTTATGCAATATTGTATTTTATGTATAGTGATTTGTCGTATTATTCTATACAGCTGAAATACCTATTATTTTGTAATTCAGGTCTCCCCTGTATTATTTTGCGTTAATAATTGCACCAAACTTACATTTGGTGCAATTTATATTCATAAATCTACGGTTTATTTTTTTCAATTTCCCCTAATATGAATTACTGAAAAATACCGAAGCCTGCAATCAGACCTCGGTATTTTCGGATTATTGACTTTCAATTTATTTATCCATTAATCAGTTACTGGTAAATCTTACTTCTTTGAAACAACAACTCCGCCTGTTTTCCAGATGCTGTCAGCAGGAACAACTCCACGAACGCAGCTTGTGGGATAAATATTGGAATTTCTGCCCACAACTGTACCAGGATTAAGAACGCTGTTACAGCCAACTTCAACATAGTCACCAAGCATTGCACCAATTTTCTTTATGCCTGTTTCAATTGTTTCGCCGTTGGATTTGATTACAGCATTAGTTTTGTCGGATTTAACATTTGAAGTAATTGAGCCTGCACCCATATGGGATTTGTAGCCTAAAATGCTGTCGCCTACATAGTTATAATGAGGAGTCTGGACATTGTCAAAAATAATAACATTTTTCAGCTCTACAGAATTGCCCACAACGCAGTTATCACCAACAAGTGCGCTGCCTCTGATAAATGCACAATGACGAACCTCTGTATTTGCACCGATAATGCAGGGAGCACCGATATAAGCGCTGGGGAATACCTTAGCAGTTTTATGAATCCATACATTTTCGGCAGGATTGTCGTATTCATCGGGATTAAGCTGATTTCCAAGGGAAATAATCAACTCCCCTATCCCCTTTAATGCCTCCCAAGGATATGTAAACTGTTTTAAATAATCAGCTGCGATTGTGTGTGTAAGGTCATAAAGCTCTGTAATTTTTACATTATTCATTTGAATAATCCTCCGATTATAATTTATATTCTTTTATTTCAGTAAATATATCGCCTTTATTTGCTCTCAGGGAATAACCGCCGTTATTTCCCGTGATTATATGGTCAACAAGAGGAATTCCGATTACATCAACGGCATTCTTTATCTCAATTGTTGACTTAATATCGCTTGGTGACGGCTTGTTATCACTTTTCTGGTGATTGTGAGCGATAAAGACATATTTACATTCATTTTTTAGGCAAAATCCGCAATTGATCTTATGGAAGCGTGAACTTCTGAAAATCCGCCATAAGATATAATGGATATGTTATTTATCTTGAAATTCTTATTTCAGTTCAGCTATTGTTACACCGTCCTCGCCCTCGCCATAAACTCCCGATCTGAAAGTTTTTACCGAGGGATGATTTTTAAGCCGTTGTTGAACAGCTTTACGCAATAATCCTGTACCTTTGCCGTGGATAATGCAGATTGTGGAAATATTTGACATAACTGCCTGATCAATAAAACTATCAAGCTGATATACACCGTCGTCACAGGCACATCCTCTTATATCAAGTTCCATTTTTCCTCGGCGTTCAACCTTAACGCCAACCTTTCCCACATTCCGCTTATTTTTCTTAATAGGGGAATTTCCTACTGTTACCTTTGGCGGTTCTTCAAGACGCAGGCGAGATATATTCATTTTGGTTTTCATTACACCCATTTGAACATATACAAATTCACTTCCGTCAGGATCGCCCGAAATGATGCCCTTTCGCTGGAGGTCGGTAATATAAACCGTATCTCCCCTTCTCAGCTTTCTTGGCAGTACATACCCCTCATTGGGATTGTCATTGTTTACGGGATTTGCAATATCATACATCTTATTGAAGCTTTGCTTGGATTTGGATTTCATTCCCGAAACATTTGAACTGAAATCCTTTTTATCCTTTTCCTTGCGGAGTTTTTCAAGTTCATCAATTAACTCATTTGACTGCACCTTTGTCTGTTCAATGATAGTCATAGCCTGCATACGTGCCTTTTCAAGCTCATCAGCCTTATTCTTTTCAATGGCTTCCGCTTCAATTCGCAGTTTTTCTTCATGCTGAGCCGCTTCTGAACGCAGACGGGCAGCCTCATCTCTTTCCTTTTCAAGCTGTTTTCGTGCAGCTTCAAGCTTGCCGATTACATCTTCAAGGCGGATATTATTGTCATTTACAAGAGATTTTGCAGTTGCGATTATATCCGAAGGCATACCGAGGCTTTCAGAAATTGCAAAAGCATTTGATTTTCCCGGAGAGCCTACAATAAGCCTGTATGTGGGTTTCAAGGTATCAATATCAAATTCACAGGACGCATTTTCTACATTTTCCGTATCAATTGCAAATACTTTAAGTTCCTGATAATGGGTTGTTACCATTAATTTTGCACCATTGAAAATCAGTCTTTGAATAATTGCAATGGCAAGGGCAGCACCCTCAACAGGGTCGGTTCCCGAACCAAGCTCATCAAGAAGAACAAGGGAGCTTTCATCAGCGGTATTGAGAATTTCAATTACCTTATTTGTATGAGATGAGAATGTAGAAAGATTCTGCTCAATGCTCTGACTATCGCCAATATCCACAAGGATATTTTTGAAAACAGACATACTGCTGCCGTCAGAAACTGGAATAAGAAGTCCGCACATTGTCATAGCCGCAAGAAGTCCCGCAGTTTTAAGGGCAACTGTCTTACCGCCTGTATTCGGACCTGTTATGATAAGTGCCTGATAATCCTCACCAAGGGAAAGGTCAATAGGCACTGCTTTTTTCATATCAAGGAGGGGGTGTCTTGCTTTCCTCAGCAATATTTTGCCGTCGTCCGTGATATTAGGCATAGAACATTTCAGCTTTGCCGCTAAATTAGCCTTGGCAAAGTACAAATTAAGTTCAGCACAAATCTTGTAATTTTCGCAGAGAATATCGGCATAATCACCGCAATCAGCACAAAGCTCACGGATAATACGCTCGATTTCTTCCTGCTCTTTACCCTGAAGAATACGTATGTCGTTATTCGCCTCAACTACTGCCATTGGTTCAATAAAAATTGTCTGTCCCGTAGCAGATGTGTCGTGAACAAGACCATTCACCTGTCCCCTGTATTCGGTTTTTACAGGAAGTACAAAACGTCCGTCACGTATAGTGACATTTGTTTCCTGCAAATACTGCTGGGTAGTCTTATTCTTTACGATTTTATCGAGTGTTTCACGTAACTGTAACTCTGCACGATGTATTTTTCGGCGAATTGCAGCCAATTCAGGACTTGCCGCATCTGAAATCTCAGTTTCAGATATAATTCAACGGTCTAACTTTTCAAGAAGCCAGTCATTGGGCGCAAGTCTTGAAAAGAGATAGTCAAGCTCAGTTTCTACATTTTCGCAAGTGCTGTACCACTTGGCAAGACTGCTTATCTGACGGAGCATTACACCCACATCCATAAGGTCACGGAGGGATATTACCGCACCTGTTTTTGCACGTTTCGCCGATACAGAAACATCTTTGAAACTGCTGAACGGCGGTGTTCCGTACTGAATGGACAGTTCAAGAGCCTGATTTGTCTTTGTATTCTCTTGCAGTACAACGGCTAAATCGCTGCACGGACGAAGCTCCTTTGCCATACGTCTTGTTTCGTCGTTGGAGGCAAAGGAGGAAAGCATATTCAGAATTTTATCAAGTTCAAGTGTTTTAAGATAATTATTCATATTACTTACCAATCAATGATTTATAAAAATCTAAAGTATAAAAATTCCTTTCAAGCTGTGATAGAATATATAATTCCGAAAATCCAGAAAGTCTGCACAGGGATTCATCGGAAAGTCGAAAATTGAACAGTCTGTTAAAATCGGCTAAAACTATATGACGAATAGCCGACAATTCTGAAATCGTCAGCTTAAAATTATTTTCATCGCCGTGGGAACATTCCGAGCAGCGAAAACAATAATCCGTCAGGGAAAAATATAATTCCTGCGGTTCAAAGCAGCCGCAGCTGCGACAACACAGAATATCCGGCATAAAGCCTGTTTCAGCCATAAGCCGCAATTCAAAAACGGATTTCAGCATAGCTTCGCTGCGCTGACCGTTTTCAAGGAAATGCAAAGTATTGAGAAAAAGGCGGAGAACATTTCCGCTATCCGTCAGCGATGCCGTAGAAAATCGCAGTATATCCGCAAAATAGCTTGCAAGAGATATGGCTGTAAGTGATTTTCGCAATTCATAGAAAATATGTATAGGCTCGGAGCTGTTCAGATGAAATTTTCCTTTGCTTTCATTGTAGCAGAATTTTGAATAGGCAAAAAGCTGAGTGGAGGAGGAAGATGTACCATTGATTTTCCTCGCTCCCCTTACAGATAACTCTATAAGACCTTTTTCTTTAGTGAGAACGTCTATAAATTTATCCTGCTCCCCAACTGTTCGTTCTTTTAAAACAATGCCCTCAAGTGTTGTCATACTTGCTTTCCTTTTCAACTGCATATGCAAGATAATCGTCGATTTTACCGCTGTCGGCGAATATCTCCCAGAGCTGTTCTGTATTCATTTTACTCTCCCCCGTCCGATAATTTGTTATTATTATACGTAGACAGGCAGAGATTATAATTGTTATTATTTGTCAGATAATCCGAAACTGCGGATAAGTCCTTCACGGTTACGCCAATCTTCCTTGACTTTAACCCAGCATTGGAGATTTACCTTGATACGGAAGAAATCCTCCAATTCAATACGTGCGGCGGTAGAGGCTTTTTTGAGCATAGCTCCGCCCTTTCCGATGATAATTCCCTTGTGAGAATCACGCTCACAGTAAATTACAGCGGAAATATCAAGTATATCCTTATCCTCACGCTCTGTCATCTGTTCAACTCCTACGGCAATACCGTGAGGTACTTCATCTTTGAGAAGTTCCAGAAGCTTTTCACGTATCATTTCCCCTGCAAGCACCTTTTCGGGCTGGTCAGTAATCATATCATCGGGGAAATAATGTATTGATTCCTCGGAAATACCGATAATTTCATCAATAACGAGGTCAACTCCGTTATTTTCGGTAACGCTTACAGGAATAACTGCCTGAAAATCAGCCTTGGAGGTGAGGTCAGCTATTGTGAGAGCCAACTCCTCCTTGTTTTTCAGCAGGTCAATTTTATTCAGCACAAGAATAATCGGCATACGTGATTTGTTAAGGGATTTAAGAAGATTTACTTCTGTTTCGTTAATCTTCTTGGTGCAATCCTGAACAAAAAGTACAGCGTCAATATCGCTTACCGATTCCTTGACTGTATTCAGCATATGTTCGCTTAGTTTATTGACAGGCTTATGTAAACCGGGAGTATCAAAAAATACAAGCTGTGTATCGCCGATATTGCGTATTCCTGTAATCCTTGTACGGGTTGTCTGGGATTTGCGGCTTACAGCAGCGATTTTTTCGCCGATTATAGCATTGAGCAGGGATGATTTACCTGCATTTGTTCTGCCTGCAATTGTTACAAAAGCTGTTTTTGACATTATTCCTTATCTCCTGTAGTAACAAAAGTAACATCACGTGAAATTCCAAGCTTTTCAAGAACTGATTCTTCCTTTTCACGCATTATACGCTGATCAAGCTGTGATGTTTCGTGGTCATAGCCGAGAAGATGAAGCATGGAATGAACCGTAAGGAATCCGATTTCACGCTCTAAGGAATGTCCGTAATTCTGAGCCTGTTTAACGGCAGTTTCAAGAGAAATTACAACATCGCCAAGCTGAACAGCGTTAGTATCGGGATTGATTTCAGTTGTTCCGTCCTCACTTGTGAGAGGGAAAGAAAGAACATCTGTAACGCTATCCTTGTTTCTGTATGCCTTATTGAGGTTTCTGATTTCGTTATTGCTTACGAATGAAACTGAAACTTCTGCGTCATTTGCAAACTTTTCTGTTGCAAGAACAGCCTGACAGCATCTTCTGATAAGAAGTCTGATACCAACAGGAACTTTAACCTCCGTCTGATTATTTTTTACATATACTTTAAGCTTAGGCATGATTTTTTCTCCCTTCGTTAAATTTTTCGTATGCCTTTATAATATCCTGTACAAGCTTATGACGGACAACGTCCTTTTCGGAAAAACGATGAATTCCAATATCGTCAATGCCTTTCAGTATTTTAACTGCTTCCACAAGTCCCGATTTTTTAGGATCGGGCAAATCTATCTGAGTAATATCGCCTGTTATTACCATACGGCTTTCATTTCCAAGACGGGTAAGGAACATTTTTATCTGTTCAGATGTTGTATTCTGTGCCTCGTCAAGAATAATAAATGCCTCGTCAAGAGTTCGTCCTCTCATATAGGCAAGAGGGGCAACCTCGATTATACCTTTTTCCATATAACGGCTGAAGCTTTCTCCGCCGAACATATCAAACAAAGCATCATAAAGCGGTCTGAGATAAGGGTCAACCTTATCCTGCATATCTCCAGGCAGAAAACCAAGCTTTTCACCTGCTTCAACAGCAGGACGGGTGAGAATAATTTTCTTGATTTTATGCTCTCTGAATGCTTTTACAGCCATAGCAACCGCAAGGTACGTTTTACCTGTACCTGCGGGACCAATTCCAAGAACAATTGTGTTATTCTTTATTTCATCAATGTAATTTTTCTGTCCGATTGTTCTCGGTCTGATAATCTTACCCGATGAAGTTACACAAACTCCGTCCTTTCCAAGGTCCTCCAGCTGCCGTTCAGCACCGTCAGCAACAACAGCTGTTACATAACGAATAGTCTGGTCGCTTAAAACCTGACCATTACTATTCAGCTTAATCAGGGCATTAACGGATTTTTCGGCATCGGCAACGGCTGTTTCCTCACCGATGATTTTAATTCGTCCATCCCTGTTGATAATGCTCACGTTGTAATTCTTTTCAATGTGATGAATGTTGCTGTCAAGCTGTCCGAACAATGCGGAAAGCTGTGTTTCGTCCTCAATGTGAATGATTTTTTCTGCCATTAAATAACTCCTTTATGTGCATCCTCAGGGAAACAATTTTCCTTAGCCAATGCGGCATTTGAATATCTTCCGTCAGCCGAAACATCTTTCAGCACATTGATACATTCAGGGAAATCTATTTCCTGTGAAACTGAGTTAAGCTCCAGTTCGAGGATTGCAAACTCTGTGGAAAAAGAATAGATATCCATTTCAAAAAGTTGATTGTGGTAATCAAAACAGACTCTCTTTTTTATTGTGGGAGGATTATCCTTTTTCTCAGTCAGAAATTTATTGTAATCCTGTAATGAAATTTCACATTCTTCCTCAATCCTTTGTGTAGGGCTGAGAAATTTTTTCTGTGTATATACATATTTTTCATAACCGTTTTCGGTTATTTTTCTAACCCTTCTTTGCAATTCGGAATTATCAGCGTTAAGATAAGTCTGAATTATATCAAGCTCTCTGACAACATTAAGCTTTTTCAGTTCGGGTATTTCAATGAGAAACTTTCGTTCAATTTCCATTTTCTTCCGCATAGACATCTCCACGGTTATATTTCATTCCCTTGTGATAGGGTTTTAACACAGAAAATGTTTCAAAAACAGGATAACATAATTCCGCTATTATATTATAGCTGATTTTTTGAATATTGTCAACAAAAAAATGAAGATTTTTCTTTCAAAAAATGATTGATATTAATAGTTTTTTTCAAAAGACAGTATATAAGACTTATATCACGAGGATTTTTGTACATCTCCATATTATATTATACTACATTTCTAAAGAAAATGGAATGGTATTTCAAAAGTAAATTATCGTCAATTTTAACAAAAATATTTGTTGAACATAGTGCTAAATAACATTTTCCTTACAAATCTGTTAATTTTTTATCGAACCTCTTGAAAATTTTCCCAATATAGTGTATAATATAAATATCGCAGTTTAATATAAACTGTAATGTAAAATTTCAGGAGGTAATATCCAATGTCAGTTAAAGTTGCTATTAATGGTTTCGGACGTATCGGTCGTCTTGCATTCAGACAGATGTTTGGTGCAGAGGGTTATGAGGTAGTTGCAATCAACGACCTTACAAAGCCTTCAATGCTCGCTCAGCTTCTCAAGTATGATACAGCTCAGGGCGGTTACTGCGGTACAATCGGCGAGAACCTTCACTCAGTTGAGGCTAACGACGAGGCTGGTACAATCACAGTTGACGGCAAGACTCTCACAATCTATGCAAAGGCTAACGCTGCTGAGCTTCCTTGGGGCGAAATCGGCGTAGACGTTGTTCTTGAGTGTACAGGTTTCTACTGCTCAAAGGACAAGGCACAGGCTCACATCGATGCCGGTGCTAAGAAGGTTGTTATTTCTGCTCCTGCAGGCAACGACCTT
>CALFMA010000256.1 GCA_937880065.1 uncultured Ruminococcus sp. | reverse complement strand
GATGTCGTGCATAGCTGTTTTTTCTCAAAAGGGGTTTTTAGAGATGCCCTTTATAAATTATTCTAAATCGGGAAGAAGGTCGTGACGCATAATGTCGTTTCCATTCACATCAAGAACCTTTACATTATTTACGATATAGCGATGTTTGCGGTTGAATTCTTCAAGTGTATCAGCCTGAACGGTAATACCTGCAACACGGTCGCCGCTGCTGTTTACCTGTCCGCTGAATACAAATCCGCTGGGACGAAGCGGGTGGAAATCGGTGAGGAATCCCTTTTCCACAAGTTCCTCAAAGCCTTCAAGGCGGTCAAATACGCCCTCCTTGCAGTAAATAAAATCATTTACGATATATTTATTCTCAGGCTCGCTTAAAACTACCTGTGGCTTTTTGCCCATTGTAAGGTCAACTACAGCCTTGATTACATCAAATCCGCAGGAACGTCTGATAAGAAGGAATTTCATTGCTCCGCCTGTACGTGCACAAAATTCAAGAACAGATACATTTTCTCCGTCCGAAATCATCTGTACAAGCATAGGGCAATTTTTAAGATTAAAGGCATCTGCAATCTGCTGTGCCACAACTTCAATTTTCTTGTGAAGTTCCTCAGATGCGGCAACAGGGAATCTTCCACGGAAAATAACGAACTTATCCTCGTCCTTTACCTTTTCGCTGTTTGAAACGCAAAGCACGTGTGCCTTTCCGTCGGAAACAAAAATATCAACGCTGATTTCCTCGCCCTGACAGAACTCCTCAACAATAGCATTATTGTTGCGGCTGATTTCAACTGCATTGTCAAAAGCCTCACAAAGTTCAGCTTCATTGAGAACCTTGCGGACACCTCTTGAACTGTAAGCGTCAACAGGCTTAACAATGAGAGGATATTTCAGCTCCTTAATCTGCTCCATATCAAGTTCAGCCATTACAACGTGGCGTGAAGTGGGGATATTATTCTCCACGAACACCTTTTTCATAAGTTCCTTATCGGAAACATTCTTAGCTGTTTCATAGTCGATATACCACGGTAAACCGAGAATTTCCGCAACCTGTGCAACTACAAGAAGAACCTGGTCTGCACAGCAGGTAATAACAAAATCAACCTTTTCATTACGGGCAATAGCAACTACTGCATCAATATCAAAAATATTGACTCTGTAGAACATATCGGCATAGGGACGAGCAATAGCCTTGTCATTGCCGTCAGCCAGCACAGTTTCTACTCCCCTGCTTTTAAGCTCATTAATCAGCGTAATCTGTGGCAATCCACCTGCTAAAACTAAAGCTTTCATACTAATTCCTCCAACTCAATTGAAAACAGCTGCTTACTGTTCTGAACTTGCAGTCACGGCTTCACTATTTTCAGCTGTGCGATTTTCTTTCTTTGTAAGTGTATCTTCCTTTGTAAACTCTATATCGTCCTTTTTCAGTACAACTGCAACTGTTCTGAAAAGGATTTTAATATCCTCCCATAAGCTGAAATTGTCGATATACTCAACATCATAAGCAATTTTTTCAGTCCATGTAAGATTATTTCTGCCGCTTACCTGTGCAAGGCCTGTTACACCGGGACGCATCTCAAAACGACGCTTCTGCTCATCATTGTATGATTTTGCCTGATAAGGAAGTGTAGGACGAGGGCCTACGAAACTCATTGTACCATTGAGAATGTTGAAAAGCTGCATAAGCTCATCAAGGCTTGTTTTACGGAGAATCTTACCTACCTTTGTAATACGTGTTGATGAGGGTTCAAGAAGTTCGCCATTGGCTTTATAAAGCACACCGTCAACACTGTAAGCACCCTCGGGAAGAAGCTTCATTGTACGGAACTTGTAGATATTGAACACCTTTCCGTCCTTGCCTGAACGCTCCTGAACGAATACAGCAGGGCCTTTTGATGTCAGCTTTATAGCTATTGGAACAATAATAAACACAGGTATTATTGTAAGAATAATTATAAGTGCAGCTGAAGCCACAATGTCAAAGGCACGTTTGATAAACAACTGAAAATTTCTCATTTTTTAACTCCCAACCTAAAATAAATGATAACAAAAACTCAACAGAATGTCTTATGAGGTTCTCTAAAAACGAAACACGTGAGGATTTTCAAACCGTGAGGCAGGTTTTTAGAGGCTCCCTTATATAATCCCGTTTTATATTTTCTTTAACAAAGCATATGCGTGTGAAACAAGATAATTCGGAATATATCCGAGATACAACGAAATACAGCGGATTTTAAACAAAATTGTATTCTTAGGATTCTTGCATACAGACTTGATATACTGTTTCATTTCACTCTTTAAGAACTTGAATATCTCCTTATCGCTTGGATTAAGAACATACTTTGTTGAAAAATCCACAAGCTTTGCAGCACATTTAAACTCTGCCGCAGGAATAGCCGAAGGAAATCTGTTTTTCACATATTCCAGCTGATTTTTTGTAGCCTGTACGCCATAAAGCTGCTTCTCATTAACAGACATATGTGTTATACTTCCCTTATGCTGTATCCAATAGTAAACAAGTTTATCCCCAAACACAATTCGAGTGCAATCACCAATCAATTTATATGTTGTGTCAACGTCCTCATAATACTTTCCCTTTGGATAAGGATAATCAATAAGCAATTCTTTTTTATATATTTTCCCCCAAGGTTGAGCACTAAATTTACGTCCATAACATAAAGCTGTCAACGCTTCTTCTGTATTCAAGACTTCCACAGATTTTTCCATATTTGTATCGCAAAATTTCTCATTAGCAGCACATATTTTATATGCGGCTATTGCCATATCAGCGTTGTTTTGCAATAATAATTCCACTAAATACTGTACATAATCTGAAGTAAAAAAGTCATCTGAATCAACAAAAATTATATATTCACCCTCAGCAACCTTTACTGCATTATTTCTTGCAGCTGCAGGTCCTTGATTTTCCTGATGAATAACTCTGACATTTTCCTTTCCTTTTGCGTATTCATCGCATCTTGCACCGCAATTATCGGGAGAACCGTCATCAACAAGAATTATTTCAAGGTCAGGATATGTCTGGGAATCCAATGCAGCAAAACATTGCTCAAGGAATTCCTCAACCTTGTATATCGGAACTATGATACTAACCTTCGGGTAAGTCACAGGCTTATTCCTCCTTATAAATATCACACTTTAGAGAAACTTTAAATATGAATAAATTTCATAATCTTATCATAAAGCTTAGGCATTTTACATTGAACCATATCCGCCATTCTCTGCTTAAAGGTTCTTTCGGAATAGATTTCTCTCAGCTCCTCAGAACGGATTGTTTTCCAGTCGCAGGTTTTCTTGGCTTTAAGATATTTTACCATTTTAATTCTTTTTGTCACTAAATCATTGTATTTCAGTCCTGTACCCTCGTTGAAGCTTTCCCAGCCAACAATAAATTTATCATATGTAGCAATTTTATTAGCTGTATCATTTTTCATTTTAGCTGTCCACGAACCGGGAGCTAAATTACGATATACAGCCATTTCATCTGCAAGCATATAAACCTTGCCACGGATTGCGGACTTTAACAGAAGAATTACATCACCGGCAGGAAACTTAAACGCCCAATCTACTTTTTCCTTATAAATATCAGCTAAAATAAGGAAGCTTGCAGTCTGCATAGGACGGCCTTTTTTTTCAAGAATGATTTCTTCAAGTGTAATTTCCCTGTCCTCAGAGGTACTGCATTTTGTATGGCTCATGGTATTTGTTTCCATATTAAGCCACACAACAGAACAGCCGCACATCGTACAATCGGGATTTGCCTCCATAAAGTCAACCTGTTTTTGCAGCTTCAGAGGGTCTGTCCAATAATCATCACCCTCGCACAGAGCCACATATTTGCCCTTAATTCTGGGAATCTGATATGTTCTGTTTATATTGATTTTTTGTGAATACTGATTTTCCGTCTGACAAATAGGCTTTATCAGCTCAGGGTATTTTGCTTCGTATTCACGTATAATATCAGCAGTATTATCTGTTGAAGCATCATCATGAACAAGAACCTCAAAGGGGAAATTTGTTTTCTGTGTTACAAATCCCTCAAGAGTATCTTTTATATACTTGCCATGATTAAACGCATTACAAACAACGCTTACCATAATCTGTTCACTCAAAACATTTTCCTCCCGAATTGATTTAAATTGAAGCTTTCTTCTTTTTACGATTTTTAATTGCAGTAACACACAATTTGTAAGGTACAGGCTTGAATATTATTGATATTGCTGCGTATACAACAACACCGAAGATAATCTGTAAAATAAGTGTCAATACTGCGTTAAGGTTGAGAAACTGCAAAGCATAAACAGCACCAAACATTACAATTGAAGAAATAAAGGAAGGCAGAATATCCATAAACTGCTCCTTATAGGGATAATCCAGCAGTTTGCGGTTAGGTCCTGCATTTACAAAGCAGCTGATGACTGTTGTAATTATACCTGTAAACGCAATAATAATAGGCGAATCAAAGCATAATACGGCAATTGTAAGAGCAACAAGACCGTATAACTTTTTTATAATTTCAAGTTTGAGGAACAAATCGCTTCGTCCCATAGCGTTAATTGCCTGTAAGTTACAGGAATGAACAGGATAAAATGCAAATGTAAAGCAGTAAATCTGCATATAAGGCACCGCAGGCAGCCATTTTTCACCAAGGATAATTGAAATTACTGCTGTGGAAATTGCTGCAAGTCCTGCCATAGCAGGGAAAATTGCATATGCGCTTATAATCATTGAGTTTTTCATCAATGCTTTAACCTTTGATTTGTCGTCCTGTTTTTCAGACATAGCAGGGAGCATTACCGACTGTACAGTCATATTAACCGCATTAATAACAAACTGTGGAAACTGCTTACCTTTATTATAGAAGCCAAGAGTTGCCTTATTGTACTTTACGCCAACTACAAGACTGCGTATATCCTGATATAATGTATCGAGAAGACCTGATACAAGAAGTTTCCAGCCAAAAGAGAATAAAGATTTTATTCTTACCCAGTCAATGTGCATTTTAATCTTTATTCTTGTCTGAACGTACATCACAATACAAGCTACAGATGTGTTTATAAGTGTCTGTGCTACCAATGCCCAGAGTCCGCCGCCATTAACAGCAATAATAATACCTACAACGCCGCTTATGATAATACCTGCAACATTTCCGAAAAATATCTTTCTGAAATCCATTTCACGGCTAATTTTAGCTATCTGAATGGAATTAAGCGCACCGGGGAATAAGATAAGGCAAATTACACGGAAAGGCAGAACAAAATCCGATAATACAGGGATTTTATATAATACAGCAATTCCGGGAGCAGCGAAGAAAAGTATCGTATATATTATCGTTGCAATACCCATTGTTACCCAGAAAACGGAGGAATAATCTTCTTCCTTGACATTCTTGTTCTGAATAAGAGCATTGTTGAAACCTCTCTGAATGAATACATTGGCAAGGTTTGTGAAAATTATCATAAGGCTAAGTTCACCATAGCGTTCCGGACCAAGAATACGTGCAAGGACAAGCTGAAGTGCCAATTGTACAACACTTACGCCCATTCTTTCCATAAATTTCCATACAACTGCCGAACCGATTGTTTTCTTTGCAGTTATATTGCCGTTACTACCCATATAGACACTATCTCCTTTTAATTAAACTCCTAAAACATAAGGATATGTTTGACTTGCATTTTTTATTACGTAGAAGAATACCCAATATAACAAGCTGAACGAAATTATTGCGGTATTTATAATTATCTTGTTATCAGTCTGCTTTGAACATTTTGCAAGAGATGCGATAGAAAGAATATTTATAAATGAAAAATAACCTGCTATTCGCTTACCGAAGTTCATTAAACCGCCAAGCTGGTGAAGAAGTATGTATGATATGCTGCATATCAGGAAAAAGTCGCTGTATGGCGAACTTAAACGGAACTTTCTGCGGAATACATAAATTCCGAACATCTCCATAAGCAGAAATGCAGTAAGGTAAATAGGCCAGCCGCTTTGACCTTCCGTATAAAAGCCAAAACCTGATAACAGACCGAGTCCCATTGCAACCTTTATCAAAGGTACAAACATAACAACCATACACATTACACCGAAAATAACAAATCTTTTGCGGCTCTTTGGAGCACCCAGATATTTTTTATGGTTAAGGACAATATATATAAGCATGGGTCCTAAACCAATAATCGCTGTAGCGTGTACAAACATAGATATAAAAATGACAATCATATATTTAACATATTTGCCGTTCATCATATCAATCAAGAAAGCAAATACAATCGCCATTGCCATATATTGTCTGATAACATTAAGTGAATGATTGTAAAAATAAAGATAAAACAGAAGCATTACCAGTGCAGGATTAACATTTTTCCTCTGACGGTAAGCACCGATATACACAAAAGTTATTATGACAGCATGGCTCAAAAACAGGAAACATCGGAAGTCATTTGTATAATAGGCAATAGCACCAATAAATACAGCAAACAGATATTCCGTATCATGTTTACAGTAAAACTTCATATATTCAGCAAACGTACCTGCTGATGCCTGTCCCCAGTATAATCTGTATGTTCTGTAATGGTCAACATCTATTCCAATATCGTAATCACGCAGACCTGCGAGAGTTACCGTAATGGCTATACTAAGAACAGACCATAATAAAATCGCAAGCTTAAACTTTGATTTATGTGCCAGTTGTGCAAAAAGTGCCGAAGCACCGAAACAAATCAAATATATCATTTAGCTGCTCCTTAGCATTAACAATCGACATTGCATTCATCACAGCAATGCCGCCTTAATTTAAGACAACACAACACAGCACAAGTTATTTAAGGCAATATCGCACAGAACTTGTGCGATAGATGCGTTTTACAAGACGGAATGACGAAAAATATGCAAGCAGATTTCGTACAAAGCCGTCAGGGAACTTTTGGTGTATTGCCTTAATACTCACTTATGCTGTGTTAATATATTACTTTTTATTCTTGTTGCTTTTCTTCTGTTCTTTTTCTTCGTCAGCTTCAGCTTCTTCCTCAGCCTTTGAAGCTTCTGCCTTTGCAGCCTTTTTAACAGTTACAACACCGTTGTTCTCATTGTACTGGTTAGCGAAAGCACGTACAACGATAATCATTGCAAAAGCAAGGAAAATAACGATTTCAACTACTGCTACTATAAGAACAACGTTTGGCAGGCTGTAGTCATTTTCAACAGATGAAGGAACAATGATTGAGTAAGCATTTGCAAAAGCAACATTTGCAAAGAATTCATCTGCTGTGCTTTCTACGAGATTAAGAATATTATTTGTCTTTTCATAAAGCTTGTCAAGCTCTGCATCAAGAAGCTCCATCTGAGCCTTGCTTGTGCTGCCTGTACTCTGGTTGAGGCTCTCGATACGTCCCTCGTAGTAATCAATATCCTTTGTACACTCTGCAATTTCAGCCTGAGTTGCAAGCTTTCTGTCAATCATCTGGTCATACTGAGGTGATGCCTGTGATAATGTAAGGTTAGCAGTTTCGCTGTTTGCACCTGCCATAACCATAACAGTATCCTTCTGATATTTTTCGATTGAAGCCTCTACGGATTCAAGATTTGACTGTGCAGCAGTTCTCTGTCTTTTGAGGTTATCAATACGATACTGATAGTTTATAAGAAGAAGTTCCTTGTCCTTTGTTACATTATTAATAGTAACATATGAAGAAATCCAGCCTAAATCTTCACTTCTGAGTGTGCCGATAGCACTTGAAAGGTCAGAGAAGGAATAACCTGTAGTTGTAGATCTGAAGCTTGTGGAATCCTGATTTGCAAGTGCACTTACGTACTTCTGTGCAGATTCAAGAGTTGAATCGAACACGTCAATTGCACGTTCATAGTCATAATCGTGGTAATCAATTGCAAGAACAGCACTACCTAAAGCTCTGTTATAGCCGTATGTTTCGTAGAAATATCTCTTGTATGAATCAAGAATTGCATCAAGAACTCTTGCACCGTCGTCCTTGCTGATTTTAGCAGCTTTAAGATCGAGAGTGATAATAAAACGTGTAGGATAAACAGAAACATCGAGCATTTCCTCAACAGCGTTCATAGCAGCGCTGTTTCCAATGTCAAAAACGCTCTTATATGCAGCCATTTTGTCAATAGCGTCAGAAGGAGTAACACTTTCAATTTTGATGTTATTACGGAGTGAGTCAACATCAACTTCATTGTCAGGGTACATAAGAGCATCAAGAGCACCTTCAATAACAGCAGGTGACTTAATCTGCTGAATTTCAAACTCATTGCCTGCGGGGTCCTTACCCTTTTCAATGCCGTCAAAAGTAAACTCAACCATTGCCTTTGCTGTAGCAGCTGATCTTCCGAGGAGGAATGCGCAGCAGCCTGTGATAAGAGCGGCAACCATAGAAACTACAATCCACAGTACAAAAAAGCGTTTTACCTGACTTACAATTCCGCCTATAGTCAAAATAGGCTTATCGTAATCATCGGGGTTTTTCAGCACAAGATTAATATTTTTTTCTTCTGACATAATTTCAACCTCACTATCTTTCCATTAAATACAAATTGTAATAAAAACGCCAATCTGAAATTGCGTTCCCTCTAATTATATCACAAATTCTTAAAAAAAGCAAGTAAAAAGATACATAACTTATCTGACTATTTTTGACATAATATCCTAAATTTAACAATATGCCCCTGTAATTTTTCTCTTGTAAATTTTTAATATGAATTTATAATTAACTAATAATTTTCAACACGAAATAAAAAACCGATTTTCGCTAATATTTTACATACAAATTATATATCAGATAATCATTTGATTATATACCATAAGGAAATTTACCGTCGGATTTCAAGTACTCCGACGGCATTTTTTATGCGTTTATTTCCTTTAAAATGTCGATTAAATCGGCAACAGGCTTTGAAAGATACTGCCCTTTCGGATAAATTGCAACAATTTCACGGGAGGGAACGTCCTGTTTGATTGAGAAACAGGTTACTGCCGACTGCTTGATTTTGTACTCGGTCAGATATGAGGGAATGAGAGCAGAACAAATTCCTGCGCTTACCATAGCTTCAAGAGCCTCAAGACTGCGGCATTCCACCACTTTATTAAGCTCAATGCCGTAATCCCTGCACACGTTATTGAGAATAATCTGCATAGGCATACCATCTGCAAGAATGGCGAAATCTGCACCGTTAATCAGCTGAATGTCAACAGCGGGACGCTTTCTGTTTTCCATAACCTCTGCCGCTTCGTTGAGTTTTCTGCAAAGCTCAGTATTGTTCGGAACGGCAATAACCGCCTCCTCACGATAAACAGGCTCATATGAAAAAATATGCTCGTCTACAGGAAGAACGGCTAAACACAGGTCAAAACAGCCTGTTTCAGCGGAATCCAGCAAATCCCGTCCGCTTCTTTCATCGAGTACAAGGTGCATACCAGGGTATTTTTCCTTGAACCGCTTCACCAGATAGGGACCTACACAAAAACAGCGGTGGGGAGAAATTCCCACCACAACGCTGCCATATTCGTTATTACGCAAATCGCAGAATTTATTCTGCATCTGCCGTTCAATGTCAAGGATTTTTCTGCCTGCTTCAAGGTAAATTTTACCTGCGTCAGTAAGGCGGATATCCGAGCCTGAACGGTCAAAAAGCCTTACATCAAGGCTTTTTTCGATTTTGTTTATATACTGACTAAGGGAGGGCTGGGAAATACCGAGAACCTCCGCTGCCTGTGAGAAACTGCCTGTATCATACAGAACAAGTGCATAGCGAAGCTGTTTCAGATTCATATCCCAATCCTCCCTTGATTATTCGGTTTATCTGTTGCTGTACATTTTATCGTAGTAATTCTGATACTCGCCGGAAATGATTTCCTCCCACCAGTCCTTGTTGTCCAGGTACCACTGAATAGTTTTCTTGATACCGTCTGCAAACTTTGTTTCGGGAAGCCATCCGAGTTCATTGTGAATTTTAGTTGGGTCGATAGCATAACGCATATCGTGTCCCTTACGGTCTGCCACGTATGTGATAAGGCTTTCGGGTTTGTTAAGCTCCTTGCAGATGATTTTTACAATGTCAATATTTGCCATTTCATTATGACCGCCGATATTGTAAACCTCGCCAACCTTACCATTGTGGATAATAAGGTCAATCGCCTTGCAATGGTCCTCAACATAGAGCCAGTCACGGACATTTTCGCCCTTGCCGTAAACCGGGAGAGGCTTGTCATTGAGTGCATTTGCAATCATAAGAGGAATAAGCTTCTCAGGGAAGTGATAAGGACCATAGTTGTTGGAGCAGCGGCTGATTGTTACAGGTAAACCAAAGGTTCTGTGATATGCCTGAACAAGTAAATCCGCACTTGCCTTAGAAGCAGAGTAAGGGCTTGATGTGTGGATAGGTGTTTCTTCTGTAAAGAAAAGGTCAGGTCTGTCGAGAGGTAAATCGCCGTATACTTCATCTGTGGAAACCTGGTGATATCTCTGAATGCCATACTTGCGGCAGGCGTCCATCATTACCTGTGTGCCCATAATGTTCGTGTTAAGAAAAACTCC
>CALFMA010000255.1 GCA_937880065.1 uncultured Ruminococcus sp. | reverse complement strand
TTACGAATTACGCATTAAAATAAATTCCACCGCCCATAATTCTTAATTCTTAATTAATTATCAGCCTTGAAAGCAAATCTTGCAAAGTTGTAGAGATGTGCGTGAATGCTGTTATCACCGTGGTATCCGCCATTTACATAATGCCAGATATGAGGAACATTATTCTTTGTAAAGTTGTTGTGATAACCCTCGGGAGTTGTGTAAACTACTTCGTCATTGCTTCCTGCTGTAAGGAAAATAAGTGAGGGAGCTGCTTCCTCAGATGCAAACTTGAATGAACCGCTTGCTCCGGGAGCTGCACAGATTGCACCAACATAACCGAACTTATCTGGGTACTTCATACCAATATTGAGTGACTCTCTGCCGCCCATTGAAAAGCCTGTAATAGCTGTGTTCTCTCTGCCTGTTGCTACGCTGTATTCCTTTTCGATAAGGGGCATAAGTTCAGTTGTGAGAACTGTTCCGAAGTTGTCGTATGCGATATTGTTTGCGTCGTCCATTGCTGAACAATCAGCCTGCGACTGGCTTGAATAGATGTAGGGGAATACAACAATCATATCCTCAGCTGCACCCTCGGCAATTGCGTTACCGATAATCTGCTTTGTATACATTGTGCCGTTGCCCTTGATAATCATTCTGTCCTGATTTTCCCAGTAACCGTGCATTACGTACATTACAGGGTATTTCTTGCTCTCTGTATAGCCTGCGGGGAGAAGTACGTTATATGGCTTCTCACGCTTGCAGAAGTCGGAATAATAGCTCTTTGAAACAATTGTACCATACTGAACTCCAGCCTTTTCAGACTTTGCGTCGTTAGGCTCAAACTCTGAAACAAGCTTTGCAACTTCGGGAGTATAAATGGAAATTGTCTTTAACTCAGCCTTTGCGGGTTCAGTTTTTTTTAACTCAACTTTCTGACCGAGGAGGAACTGCTGTAAAAGTACAAGGTCAGCTACGGAATTTTCACCGTCAGCATTTACATCTGCCGCATATGCAGCTGTATCGCTGCTGAAACTTCCTATAACTCCCTTTCTCATTGCGATAAGGTCGTAAACATCAACACGGCGATCACCTGTTACATCACCTGCGATGAAATCATTTCCGACAGGGGGATTTGTTGCAGAAGGATTTGTTTCAGGGGGATTTGTCTGCTCGGGAATTACGGGAGCAGCAGGTCCGTCAATCTTTGTTCCTGCAACTGCACCAATTGCCTCGTCAATGTAGAAATTCTCTGTGCCTTCCTCTGTTTCAACATAAATCTGCATTTCTGTTGCATCAGCAGGAATTTTATAATTTGCATTTGCAAGCTGTACCCAAGTGCCTGGGATTGTTTCACCCTCGGCAATAGAGTCATAATGCGTTTCGCCGTCAGAACCTACATATTGCAGCTTCATAAAGAACTTTGTTGAAGCTTCACCGTCAAAATATGTTGCAAGTGTGCTGAAACTGTATGTTTCGCCAGGCTTGAATACCTTTGAATTGAGGGATTTTGCAGTACCGTTCCATGTAGCAGCTCTGTCCTGAACGAGAAGTGCCTCTGCACCGTCATAGAAAGTTCTGCCGCTTGTCATAACAGTTGCGTCGCCTCTGCCTGCCCAGCTTGCAACATCACCTTCAAATGTATCGTGGTAGTAATAGCCGTTTTCGTCAGGCTGTGAACCGGGAGTAACTCCGCTGCCCTCAAGGCTTACAACGAATGTTGTAACAGAGCTTGCAGGAAGCTGTGCAAAGAAGCTTGAACCGTCATTTTCCAAATCCTCTGTAAGTGCAAGATTTTCATTTGCAGTTGTTCTCCAGCGGTCAACGTCAATGATTTTTTCGCCGCTGCCGATTGTGAATTCCTGTGCATAGCTCTCTGTACCCTTGTTGATAGCTACGATAGTAACCTGCTTGTTATCGTTCTTATAAGCAGAAACGAGAACTCCGCTTGCAGGCTGTTCTGTTGCGGCAATACGAATATCGCCTGGGCGTACCCACTTGGAATAGTGAGCCATATTGTAGCCACGCTTTGAAATTGAGCCGTCCTCACTCATTGGACCGTAGCTTCTTCTGATGTACCACCATACATAAGCACTCATATTTCCTACAACAAGACCATTGTGGATATTTTCAGATACCTGAATAGCCTCAGACCAAATATTATTTGAATCTGCATGGCTGTTGGGAACATACACCTCTGTCATCCAGATTTCCTTACCACAGTTTTCAAGTGCAGGGAAATCCATCTGGCTTCTCTGTGTTCCGTAGAAGTGAGTTGCGAACAGGTCACAGTTTGCCATAGCCTTTGAGTTATTGAGGATTTTTGTGTAATAATCCTTGTTTGTATACTGGAAAGTTTCTGGGGACATTACACGGGTACTTGTGATTTTATCCGCATAATTTGCAAGGAAATCGGTTGTTTCGTCCGATGACCATGCTGTCCACTCGTCAGCGTAGTCAGGCTCATTCTGTACTGAAATTGAGTAAAGCTCAACTCCCTGACTTTTCATATATGAACCGAAATCGTTAAGATGCTGTGCGTAAGCCGCATAATTTGACTTAGGCAGGTGGAGTTTACCGCCTCTTGCACCGCCTGTGCCTTTTTCAGCAAGATTTGAGGGCGGCTCCCAAGGTGAAGCAAAAATTGTTGCACCCTGTGACTGTGCGTATTTTGCAGTTGCAACTGCCTTTGACCACTGATTCTTGTCAGGGTTTACGAACACACGGAGAATTGACATACCAAGCTGGTTGTCGCCGTTTCCGAATGCTGTTTTTCTCTGTGACTCAGTGAGGTCTTGTCCTGTCCATTCGGGGTGGTTGATACCGCCGAAACCCCTAATTGTCTGGTACTCGGTGGTAGTGTCGATTACTACTCTTTCAGCTGCCGATGTTTCGAGAGTTTCGTTTTCAATCGGTACAATTGCCAATCCTGTGACCAACATAGCCGCAGCGGCAACTGCTGAAAAAGTTCTGGTTAATGTTTTTCTTAATTCCATACTATTCATCCCTTTCGTTTATTAAACATAAAAAACGGATATCTTGCAATTATATTATAACACATTCACAAAAATTTTACAACCACCAATTTGAAGATTTGGTGGATTTTTTGAAGAATTGTCATTTATCATTCAAATATAGTCATATATTTGAATGATAAAACTTAAGGGCATCTCTAAAAACTCGTTTGATTAAAGAAAAAACAGATAGGTGCGGCAGCT
>CALFMA010000254.1 GCA_937880065.1 uncultured Ruminococcus sp. | reverse complement strand
AACAAGCCCTTATAGGGCTTTTGCAAACCACCCGTTCAACGGGTGGTTTTGATTATACAAGTAACTATTCAATTATATGAGCAAGAATTTTCAACTTTTTCTCACGATCAATAATACTTCTGTTTGAATTTATATTGCATATTAATAGAGGTGACTTATTATTTGATCGAATAATAAGTTTGAAAATGGTGCTGAAATTATCAATCTGTTTCTCATTGATAGTATTTGCAATCTCAATTATTTCCTCTTTATTATGATCATCTAAGAATACAAACAACCTTCCCAATAAACCGACAAGCATATCAGAAATCTGAACAAACTTAGATTTTGTTGACTTTATAAAATGATAGTTTTTCAAAGTCTTATCATTATCATGTAGATTAATACTGCTTAAATGTTTTTGAATGGTAGTTTCTTCATCAAAAACATTCTCCGATTCGCTAAATATGCTTATTCTGCTTAAATAGAATTGATAGTATTCTTCAATTAGTATATAAGGCTCGTTGTTTTGAATGAATACTAATTCGTTATTCTTCTTTGCTTTTACAAGTTCATCACAAATTATGCTAAGAAAATATGATTTTCTGTTTCCACAAATTAGGGCTACTAAATCATCAACAAACTGAGAAACATCAGTTATATTGGGATATTTATGACGGTAAAGGACTTGTATTATTTCATTTGTGTTTGATACAACATAGTTATATAATGCATTTTTCAATTCTCGATTACATCTGCTGATTATTTCAGCATCAAGAGAATCAATAATATCAGCTAATGAATAGTATAAATTGTTTAATGTTAAATAATGAATATATACACCACTACTATCTAACCAAGATAAAAAATCAGATGCTCTCTGGCTTTCTATAAAGTTAAGAAAATCTTTGCTTTTGTGGTATAGGTTTTTAAACTTTAATTCAGGCTGCTCCCCTTCAACAAATCCCAAGTTGGAATACAATTGTGACAATAGTTTTTCGTCAGGAGTATTCACAAACGCTATACCGCCCAAAATAAAATTCTTGTAAACTGCATTAGAATCGTTAAAACCTTTTTCCGTAAGTGTAAATTTTCTACAATTCCCTGTTTCATCATAGTAGAAAATCATTTTTTCGTCAAATGGCGGTAATCCTTGAATATTCATTTTATAAATATTTGCATCAATATCCATATAATCTGTTCCTCTACTTCAAAAGCCTATTGATATGGTTCAGAATCATCAACTGGTCTCCGTCATCGAGCTGCTTCATACCTTCAACAGCTTTCCGTATCAGCTCAGGATTTGAAATGCTGTCGTCGAAGAACTCCGCAGGCGTAATGCCAAAGTAGTCGCATATCGCAAACAGTTCCGACAGCGGCGGAAGGGACTTGCCCGATGAAATGTTGTAGATATACCCACGGCTATGACCGAGATCATAGCTCATCTGGTATTCGGAGACACCCTTTTGCAGCCGGAGCTGAGTTATTCTGTTCCTTACAAAATCGTCTGTCATAGCTAAATCACCTCTTACTACTATAATACAGCAAAAGGAATCAGTTATACTCAAAGGAAATATGTTGTTTACACTTGAATAATCTTCTGAAATATGTTATAATCAAGATATATTAGATTATTCATGTGGTAGCATCATTGCTGGTACGAACAACAACATTTTTAGGTGTAAGCTATGGATATATACACAGTCAGTTTCTTTGGACATCGTGAAGTAGAAGGTGCGGCAGAGATAGAAAGCAGGTTGGAACGGCTCCTGCATGATCTCATCACACGAAAACAGTATGTAGAATTTCTGGTCGGTCGGGACGGAGAATTTGATCTCCTGGTGGCATCAGCGATCAGGCGAGCTGTCAAGCAATACGGCTACGGCAACACATCGCTGATTCTTGTACTGCCGTATATGAAAGCCGAGTACCGTGACAACGAGCAAAACCACCTCAGCTACTATGATGAGGCAGAGATATGCTCGGAATCATCTGATGCATACTATAAGTCTGCGATACAAGTGCGGAACAGGAGCATGGTTGACCGTTCTGACCTGGTCGTTTGCTGTATTCAGCATAAAAGCGGCGGAGCATATAGGACGATGCAGTATGCTAAAAAGCAAGGAAAACAAGTCAGAAATCTGGCTGACTGCCAACTTTGATTCCGGTGGGCTCAAAGTTGATAATCGAACTTTGGAATCCATTTTTATATTGTAGAAACATAGCGAAACGGATTGCTTTTTCACTAAAAACATGGTATAATATAGTATGAATAATTGTAATTTGTCACATTGCGAATTCTGATTATTTGTTTAGGGGTGATATGATGTTAATAAGACGTAATCTGTTTAACAGACTAATATCATTGATGTTAGTAGTTTCGATTTTGCTTATGACTGTCGGTTGCTCTAATGCACCACCAACGCCCACTATTTCAGATGCAAATCCGCAGACAGTAACAGAGAGTGTTGAGATAGAGAACATAATCACCGAAAACGAGTTGCACGAATTCATAACAACGGAGATATATCTGGAAGAAATAGTTCTCGCAGAAAACAAGATTTCCGAGCTGTTGTTTGAAGAAGAAACTATCACCGAAGTTATGTGCTGTAAAACTATATATGTTCCGCAAGAGCATATAGAGGATTTCGCCGAAAACAGTCAGACAACTCACCTTTTTGGAGAAGGCATCAATATAAAGTCAGTGCTAACCAAGGTAGCAGTGGGTACAGGTGTAATAGTAACTGTTGTTGTCTTGAAAAAAGCAGGACTACCTGATCCTATTGCAAGTGCAGTTGTTGCTCCTAAAATTGCCTCTAAAGTTGCAAAGCGTCCGTTAATGCCGTCGGTAAGTGAAATTAGAGCTTCTAATAAGGTTTTGATAGATACATTTTTAAAAAGTGGTGAAGACGTTTCGCCTGAGATTAAAGCTGTTTTAAAGAATGCAAGGCGACAACCTATTTCTTTTGAAAATGTAAAAAATACAGAGTTCCTGTAATTGTCAACAGCGATGCTCATTTCTGTATGTCTGTCGGAAAGTTTGATAATGCAATCAAAATGCTCAAAGATAACACGGTTCTAATTGACGGTAAAGTTGAAATGCTCCTCACCGTCGGGGATCAGCATAATGTCGTGGCCGAATCGGTCAATGACTGTGTTGATAAGGCTTCTGTGGAAGCGAAGCTTCACGGTGGTGGCGTCACCGGAGTACATTTGGA
>CALFMA010000253.1 GCA_937880065.1 uncultured Ruminococcus sp. | reverse complement strand
ATGTCAATCATCCATGTACCACTTGAACCGGTCTGAACCCCTAAATGCTCAGCAGCATCCGGAAGAAGCATATTTACAATCCACAGGATTTTCATAACATTTTCACCTTTCCTTCGACTTAAATATCTATATTCTCTCTGAAATTCTTTATTCTATCATCACCGGGAAGAGCAATTATTGAGCCTTCAGCGGTTTCGGAATTGCGAAGAGCATCAACATACTCTTCCATTATATTTTCGTAATCGTCACCCAAAACAAATTTCGGGTCAATTGCTATAAATGTAAACCCAACATCCATACAGGCATTGTCTTCACTGTAAAATCTTCCCACTTTATTAAGGTACGAAGCCCCTGAAATTACGCCTGATAAAATATCAATCATCATTGCAATTCCGTAGCCTTTAACCCCAGCCATAGGAAGCACGAAGCCCATCATACCCTCATCGGGGTCATTAGTTGGTTTACCATTTATATCCAAAGCCCAGCCTTCGGGCAATGGTTTGTTTTGTTCTTTATATTCTTTGAATTTGGATTTAGCAACAATGCTCGTTGCCATATCCACAATAATCGGGTCCTTATCACCGCATGGTATTACCATTGAAAAAGGATTTGTACCGAGCATTTTTTCCTTGCCACCAAAGGGTGCCATCTGAGCAGGGCTATTACTGAAGGCAATACCGATACACCCTTTTTCTGCCGCTTTCAAGGGATAGTAAAATGCAGGACCAAAAGTGTTATTATTTCTGCTGAAAACTGTAAAAATTCCGCTTTGACGAGATTTTTCCACGGCATAATCCATACAGAAAGCTGCACTTACGGGTCCCATTGAATTATCACCATCAATTACCGCAAAAGCAGAAGTTTCCCTGATGATTTTAAAATCAGGGTTTAAATTATATCCGCCGTGCTCAATTCTGCCTATATGTGATGGCAAAAGTCTTACACCATGACTTGTTACACCATACATATCTGCAGTAACAAGACAATCTGCAACTATTCGTGCTCCTTCTTCTAATACACCATATTCAGTCAATAAAGTTATTACTTCTTTTTTCTTTTTTTCGAAGTTCATATCTAAAACAGCACTTTCTTATATAAACTTATTTTTCAGTTTCTAACAGTTTAATTAATTCGTGGGATTCCTTTGAAGAAAATTTTCGTGAAAAAATTCTTCCGGATTTTTTTAATTCATCGTAATGCTCCTGCGTAAACACAATAGGTCTGTTTTGATAGTTGAAATAAGTAATCGCAGAATTATCAACCAATGTATGGGACTGATTATCAACAACTTCCAGTTTATCCCTATATTGTCCGTTGGCAGCTATTGTTATGAAGTACATTTCATCCATACAAATAGCAGTTTTGAAATAATTGTAATAATCCTTCTCATTACCTTTTTCATATAATTCACAAAGAAGACCGTAACTTACTGCAAAATAAGCACTCGAGTAGTAAATATCCCATTTCTTGCCGTTGAAATCCACCGTATCGTCTTTTGAAAAAGGTTTACAAACCAACTGTATAAAACGCCTGAATAATTCTTTAATCTTGCTACCTGTTAAGCCTTTGTTGTAAAAATAATACTTACGAACTTTCGCATTCATGGAGGTTCCGGTTACCTTATAACCTCTCATTAATTCGCAGTCCTGAGATAAAACTTCTTTTATTTTCTTATTGCTTACTATCGGATAATCCTGCCCTGTTATCATAACGTAGCGATCAAATTTTGGGGCTGACGCAATAGCGGCTTTTATTAATTCAAGCCCTGCATCCACCTGCGTTATTCCACATCTGACAACATCTATCCTCTTCTCAGTAAGCTGTACGTAATCCTTTTGGATAGAAGATTTAAATAATTCTATATCTGATTTAGCATCAATATGTAAAAAGATCCGGCTATCAAAAAACTCATTTGGAGCAAGCCTATTGACCAGATTTTCTAGTTGTTTTGCATCTGTGTGAGCTGCAACCATAAAAGCTATACGCATTTTTTAATTGCCTCCTTTTGAAACAAGTCTTTTTAAATACCATACAAATGTGAAAAAACTCTTTTTACCCAAATTATTCTGTATAAATCTATACATCCTCTCCTTTAATGGGCCGACAATTTCTGTTTTAAATTTGGCAGGATAAAGGTTTTCTTGTTCAAGCTTTTCCATATTTTCGTTTATACGTTGTTTATCGGTTTCAAACAAACACATTGTTATCAACGCTCTTTTAAGATATGTCTCTCTGCGTTCCTCTAAAGTTTTAACGGAAAAATAGTTATCCTCACTATAATTTTTTATTTCATTATTGTAATACAATACCTGATGAATTTGTGATTTATATAGCTTTCTTTTATTTTCAGCAGTTTTTTCTCTGCTGGCAGAGTTCATTCTTTTTCTGTAGAAATAAACCACCTTAGTATCAATATAACAGGTATTACATTTTTTCATAAACTCATAAATAAAAATGTTATCTTCACCATGACTGATGGAAACATCAAATTTTATATTGTTTTCTCTAATGATTTTCGTTTTAAACAATTTAAAAGCGATACATTCTGTATTATCAATATTTTTATCTGCTGAATTTATTTTCATTATGTCATCAAAAGCTGTTTCTTCATCAAACATAGTATTCTGAATTGACATAATATCACAAGCATTGAGCTCAGCCGTTTCAATCAATCTACCAAGACAATTAGATTTAATACAGTCATCGCCATCAACAAACCATACCCATTTTCCCGTAGCTATATTTAAGCCTTCATTTCGTGCGGAACTTACGCCGCCATTTTGTTTATGTATAATCTTTATTTTTTCGGGATATTTAATAGCATATTCACCTAGAATTGTTCCTGAATTATCTTTTGAGCCATCGTTTATACAAATTATTTCGTAATCGTCAATATCCTGAATAAGACAGCTTTTCAAACAGTCTTCAATATATCTCTCTAAATTATACACAGGAATAATAATTGAAAGTTTCATAAACTAACTCCTTAATGTGAATTGCAGATATCAATTATTTCATTCATCATACTTTCTGCTGCGGTTTTATTTTTTTGGTATATGGCGTTTATATCAACCAGCTCATTGAATTTCTCTAATCGTGAGAAAATTTCATCTGCATCGGGGAATTCGTTTTTTGTAATATCACAAACCAAATTTTCGTTAAAATTATTGTCTGAAATAAAGTTTAATATTTTTCTGCTATAAGAGAAAATATACACTGGTTTTCTCAAAATCCAACTTAAAATCATCAACATCTTTTATGGAAGAAGTAAGAGGGTTTAATCCAAAATATAGAGTAAAATCAGAACTTGAACTAAAAGAGTTTTCGGCAGAAGAGTCTATGAGATTATTTTACGTTGCAGTTACAAGGGCTAAGAAAAAACTATATATAACAGTTCCGATTAAAGTTAAATCCTTTAATAGTGTTGTGGAACAAGAACCAAGTATTGTT
>CALFMA010000252.1 GCA_937880065.1 uncultured Ruminococcus sp. | reverse complement strand
AGATGTCGTGCATAGCTGTTTTTTCTCAAAAGGGGTTTTTAGAGATGCCCTTAAGGCAATACCGCACAACTTTAGTGTGGTGTTGCTTTTTTTACTGTAAAAGGTGAATTTTTTGGTGAAAATTTGTGAAAAAACCTTGAAATTTTGAACAAAGTATGATAAAATAATAGATAGGATAATAATGAGATAAATATTTTGGGAATAATTAATGTTCAGGAGGAATTAAACCATGAAAAACAAATCAAAACCAATTGCCCTTATGCTTGCGGCGGCTATTACAGGCTCTATTGCCTGCCATTTCCCCGCTGACAATGCACAGGCGGCGGAAAATGTAGTTGTATCACCCTACAACGTGTACGAAATCAACGACGGTGTATTTGAGGGCTGGGGTACATCTCTTTGCTGGTGGGCAAACCGTATCGGCTATTCGGATTCTCTTTCTCAGCAGGCTGCGGACTTGTTCTATGGTGACGACGGTCTAAGGCTTAATATCGCCCGTTTCAACATAGGTGGCGGCGATGACCCCTCACATACTCATATCACCCGTACTGATTCAAATATGCCCGGGTACACAAAATACAACAACGGTAATGTCACATATGACTGGAGTGCTGACCAGAATCAGAGAAATGTACTTATGAAATCCATTGAGGCAGCAGGGGATGACATGATAGTTGAAATGTTTTCCAACTCGCCGCCATATTACATGACAAACAGCGGATGCAGCAGCGGTGGAAAAGACCCGAATAAAAACAATCTTAAAGATGATTATTACGACGATTTTGCTGAATATCTTGCCGAGGTGTGCCTCCACTATGAAAAGGAATGGGGCGTTGATATTCAGAGTGTAACTCCGCTTAATGAGCCATATACGAATTTCTGGTCGGCATACAGTAAAAAGCAGGAAGGCTGTCACTTCGACCAAGGTGCATCGGAATCAAAAATTATCCTTGAACTTCAAAAATCTATGGATAAAAGAGGTCTCGGTGACGTTATTATCAGCGGCAGCGATGAAACTTCAATTGACGTGCAGATTTCCTCATATAATAAACTTTCTGCCGATGCCAAAAACGCAATAGGACGTATAGACACTCACTCATATAGCGGAAGCAAGCGTCCCGAATTGAAAGAGTTAGCCTTAAAAGATGGAAAAAATCTTTGGATGAGCGAAGTTGACGGAAGTGGTACTGCTGGTACAAATGCAGGTGAAATGGGTTCTGCACTGTGGCTTGCTGACCGAATTACCCTTGATATGAATGAGCTTAATTCTACCGCATGGATTACGTGGCAGGTAATTGATAATCACATTTCCAAAGAGGGTTACAACGGCAATAAAGACAGCGGAATGCCGAATATAAATGGCGGATTTTGGGGCGTTGCTGTTGCTGACCACGACAAAAATGACATCATTCTCACTAAAAAATACTACGGTTTCGGACAGTATACCCGTTATATCCGTCCGGGAATGACAATGCTCAAATCATCACGTACAACTCTTGCGGCTTATGATAAGGAAAATCAGCAGCTTGTAATTGTTGCATACAACACTTCGGGCAATGCAAAGGATATGTATTTTGACCTTTCAGGATTTGATACAACAGGCGATACAGCACAGATTATCCGTACAAGTGCAACTGAAAACTGGGCAAATGCAGGAACAGCAAAGACAAGCGACGGCTGCCTTAGCGTATCACTTCCTGCAAATTCCATTTCAACATTTATTATTGACGGTGTAAGCGGCGGCAAAGCTCTTGAAAATAAAATCAGCATCACAAATGATATGATAAGCGGCAGCAATCCATGGAATAATTCCGAAAACGACTGCTACAAGGCATTTGACGGTAAAACATCAACTTATTTTGACGGCGTTGGAAACGGATATGTTCAGGTGGATTTAGGCTCTGTTTATGATATTTCCGCTATCGGATATGCTCCAAGAAGCGGCTATGAACAGCGTTGTCCCGACGCAATGTTCCAGATTTCACAGGACGGAAAAAGCTGGGATACTGTATATACCATAGCAAACAAACCGAGCAGCGGTATGCAGTATATAACAAGTGTAAAAGGAACATCAGCAAGATATGTGCGTTATATCGTTCCCGACGGTGCACCGACTAACCAATGGAACGAGGACAGCGTTTATTGCTGTAATATAGCTGAAATTGAACTTTACGGCACACCAAATGCTGGGGCAGTTATGACGGAAATCAAGCCTGTAAAAACAAGCGGAAGCAATGCATGGAACAACTCAGCCAATGACTATTCAAAGGCATTTGACGGTGATGCGGCAACATATTTCGACGGAGTCGGAAATGGCTATGTTCAGGCAGATTTAGGCGGTTTATATAACATAACAGCTATTGGATATACTCCAAGAAAGGGTTATGAATACCGTTGTCCCGACGCAATGTTCCAGATTTCAAAGGACGGCGAAAAATGGACAACAATTCATACAATTCCCAAACAGCCAGGCTTTGCAATGCAGTATATCAAGGATTTCAGCGGTGATACAACTGCAAGATATGTCCGTTATATTGTTCCCGACGGTGAGCCGCAGAATATTTGGAATAAAGACAATGTTTACTGCTGTAATATAGCTGAAATGAAGATATACGGTGAATTGGAAGGCACAGCTGCTGTAATGGGCGATGTAAACAAGGACGGAAGCTTCACCATTGCTGATGCAGTAATGCTTCA
>CALFMA010000251.1 GCA_937880065.1 uncultured Ruminococcus sp. | reverse complement strand
TGACTGATAAATAAGAATTTGAAGGAGGTTTTATAGCAATGAATAAAGTGCTGAAGGTTGTAGGCAGAATATTGCTGATTATGCTTGTAGTTTTGCTTTTGTTTGTGCTTGGGACTTTTATCTTTCATCGTGTAAAGACTAATCAGGCACTGGAGCTTCTGAAAGAAAAAGGCTATTACAATCCTGTATCTGTCGGTGAATATTCTCTCAACGTTGCAAAATTCGGAAATGAGAACGGTGCGCATACTATCGTTGGTCTTGCAGGTCTCGGATCGGGTGATTATGCCGTTGCTGCAAGGCAGATGACGGCCTGCCTCGAAGAAAACAATCAAGTGGTTTTTGTTGACCGTGCAGGCTATGGCTTCAGTGGTGATACAGATCACGACATGACACTTGAATATATTGTTGAGGACTACAGAAAAGCGCTGAAAAATGCAGGTGTCGAAGCTCCCTACATACTTATGCCGCATTCAATCGGCGGTGCGTATGCAAATTATTGGGTGAGTGAATATCCTGAAGAAATCGAAGCTGTTATCTTTGTAGACGGCTCAGAGCTGAGTGCTGATGCCTTTGCGGAGAATGAAACCTATGAAATCGGTTTAGGCGACAAATGTCTGGCATTGCTTGCGAAATGTGGATTCAGCCGATATGTTCTGAGGGATTATTTCTATCATTATCCCGATAATTATACAGAGGAAGAACAGTATTTGGGTGATGAGCTTATGTTGATGACTATGGATTCTCTTGCTCCTGTTTCTGAAGACTGCAATCTTGCAGAGAATGCGCAGGCGGCGTTTAATGGCATTATCACCAATGATGTACCAAAGCTGTATATCTGTGCGAGCTGGGGTATCCGGACGGAAGAAGAGCTGATTGAATACAGCAAATGGATTAACCGACAGATTGAAATCAACGATCTTGACTTGAAGTTGAGAAGCACGGAATATGATGATGTAAGGCTTATGGAAATCCTTAACACTTATGAAAACTCAAGACAAGAAACCATCTATCCGTATGCCGAAAAAATGGGCAATTGCAAGGTTGTTTGTCTTGGTGGCGATCATATGATTTATGAGCAGATGCCCGAAAAATGTGGTGATATCATCAACGATTTTCTGGATGAACTGGGCGGGTAAATTCCAATTTGTCGAACAGTTCAATATGTACTGCCGTATCCGTACCCACGGGTACGGCTTTGCTATTCCTATAGCATCAATTTGTTATGCACCTCCTTTAGGATTTTTGTATTCAAAACGTTTTGATATAGTCATTATAACAGACGAAAAAGTAAAAGTCAGTACCAAAAGTGTTCCATTTTTGTCCCAATTTTTTCTCAAAAAAGTCTCAGAAAAGTCTCACGACGAAAATGCTGTTCTGATTCGTTATGAACCCGTCATAAATAATATATACTGCTTGACAAATATCAGCCAATATGTTAAACTTAACACTGTTAAGTTTAGGAGGGCAAGTATGGATAAAAAGTATCATCACGGAGATTTGAAAACTCAAATATTGATAACTGGTTTACATATGATTCAGGAAGATGGAATCGGAAAGCTATCCTTAAGGAAGCTGGCAAATCAATGTAATGTCAGTGAAGCTGCACCGTACAGTCATTTCAAGAACAAGGACGAGTTGTTGATTGAAATGCAAAAATATGTAACCGAACAGTTATATGAATGTCTGAAAAATGCTTACGAGAATACGGAACACAGCGATTCACCTGAAGCAATATTTAATATCGGTAAAGCCTATGTAAGCTTTTTTATTGAGTATCCTGAATATTATTCTTTTTTGTTTACTCAGCCTTGCCTGAATATAGATTTATCAGCAAGTGGGGAAGAAACCGATTTTGAACCTTACCGATATTATAAAGAAAAAGCATATCTGGTTTATCAAAATGAAGGAATGAGTGCCGAACGAATCAAGTATGGCGTAATTGCTATGTGGGCAAAGGTTCACGGAATAGCCTCTATTGCATCAATGAAGGGTATAAAAAAAGATTTTGAGTGGGAAGATGTTCTTGATAAGATTCTGATAGAATAGGAGACATATATGCAAAGAAAGAGAGTGCGTAAAATGATAATCGGTATTTTGATATTTGTTGCAGTATTATTGCTGACAACTTTGATTATTTTTCCGCCGAGCAGGGGTAAACTTCCACAATTTTATGATGAGAATGGAAATATACTTGAAAACAGCTTAGCTGAAAAGTGTTATTTGAATGTTGACGGTGCCGACCTCGGAATGATTATTATGGCTAAGGATATCAGTAACCCTGTTTTGTTGGTTTGCGGAGGCGGTCCTGGCATACCCGAATATTTGCTGGAAGATATGTATCCTTCCTGCCTTGCAGATAAGTTTGTGGTTTGCTATTTGGAATACAGAGGAACAGGTTTATCATATAGTTCGGAAATTAAAGCGGAGGATATGACCACAGAAAGATATATATCGGACGTTTTGGCGGTGACAAG
>CALFMA010000250.1 GCA_937880065.1 uncultured Ruminococcus sp. | reverse complement strand
ACATACGAAGATTTTCCTGAGATTTGGAATGGCCCGGATGCGGATAATATGGGTATTCCTGAAAGCGGAAACGGTACACCCGATGTACTTGATGAAGTTCGCTATGAGCTTGAGTGGATGCTCAAGATGCAGGATTCAGCTGACGGTGGTGTTTACCACAAGGTAACTTGTGATACATTCCCCGGATATGTAATGCCTGAAAAGGAAACGAAGCCCCTTATCGTAATGCCTAAGTCAACTCCTGCAACAGCAGATTTTGCAGCTTCAATGGCTATGGCTTATGAGTTCTATAAGGATGTTGATTCTGCATTTGCTGACAAGTGCCTTGCTGCTGCTAAGAAGGCTTATGAGTGGGCAAAGGCAAATCCCGAAGTAACATATAAAAACCCTGCTGACGTTGTAACAGGTGAGTACGGCGATAGAAATCCTCAGGATGAGCTTTACTGGGCTGCTGCACAGATGTACCGTGCAACAGGTGAGGAGAGCTATCTTGCAGACGCTGATGCTGTTTCTACAAAGCTCAGAAAGGGACTTGACTGGTCTACAGTAGGCGACTACGGTAATATCGCACTTCTCACAATGAACGGCATTGACAAGGAGTCAACTGCATACCTCAACGCCAAGAGCATTATCGTTTCACAGGCTGATGACCTTGCAGAGGTTGCTGCTGAGCAGGCATACGGTGTTGCTACTGACTCTTATCACTGGGGAAGCAATATGACAATTGCTAACTATGGTATTGTACTTGCACAGGCATACGACCTCACAGGTGATGAGAAGTATATGGCTGCTGCACAGGATCAGCTCAACTACCTCCTTGGAACAAACCCACTTGGTACTTGCTTTGTAACAGGCTATGGTACAGCAACTCCTGTTGCTCCTCACCACAGACCTTCAATGGCTGTTGGCGAGCCTATGAAGGGTATGCTCGTTGGGGGTGTTAACCAGAACCTTGAAGATAACGCTGCACTTGCATTCTGTATTGATGCACCTCCTGCTAAGTGCTGGGTTGATAATGCTGAGAGCTATTCTACAAACGAAATCACAATTTACTGGAACTCACCTCTTACATATCTTCTTTCTATGACAGAAACAGCTGATAATGGTGAGGTTGTTCCTCCTACAACAGAGCCACCTACAACTGAACCACCTACAACTGAGCCTCCAACAACAGAAACTCCTGTAGTTCCTACAATTAAGCCTACACTTTTAGGAGATTCTAATAATGACGGTGTTGTTACTATCGCTGACGCTGCTGCTATTTATCAGTTCCTCGCAAACAGCGATAAGTATAAGCTTAGCGAGCAGGGTATTGCTAACGGTGATGTTGACGGTAATGCCGGCATTACAGGAAGTGACGCTCTTGACATCCAGAAGTACGATGCAAAGCTTATTGATAAGTTTGCTGCTATGGCTTAATCCAAATACTTAATTGTTACTTCTATACCTCTATTAGTTAAGTGTTAAGAATGATATATTGAAAGTATGTAATGTATTGCTGCCGTGCATTTTATATGCACGGCATTTTTTCTGACAAAAAAAGCAGCGGTCACCGTAATGATGACCGCTAAATTATTTTTAGAGATGCCCTTTAGAGATGCCCTTTATTCTATAAGACCGATGCCCCAGATTGTAAAGCTTCCGCTTCCTGAAATTGAAACATCAAGTTCTCCTGATGCATCCTGATAATAGCCAAGTTCTGCATCGGGACCGCCCCAGCAATACTGCTTGTTGCCGCTTATTTTTGTAGTTTTTCCGTTAACTGTAACATCAATGCTGCCCATTCCTGAACTGTTAGCCTTGAATACAACGATGAATCCCTTGCCGTTAGCCTTGAATTTCATAGGACTGCTGCCGTTGAGAGTGTAGGAGTAGGGGAGTAAATTGCCGCCATATCCGCTGCCAGCTGTCCATGAACCTGCATTGAAGCCTGTGAGCGTCTTAGGGTCAACATTCTTACAATTCTGATATTCTGTGCCATAAACGGTAGTTGAGGGAACTGTGTATGAATCGGAACGATTTTCAGTTTTCATAGCCTTGCGGAAGAAATAGCCAAGACAATCAGCAATAAGCTGACCGCCCTTGTCATGGGGGTGATATTCGTCGGAGAAGTAATCATTTGTGGTAAGTAAACCGCTGTTGAATGCTTTTGTGAGGGCATTATCCATGCTGATAATCGGTATATCAAAGTTTTCACCAACAGGAATCATCTGCTTCTGACTGGAGAAACCGCCCTTTGCTCTGTTAATGAGAATAACAACCGCAGGCTCATTAGGTAAATCAAGGAATTTCTTAATTGCACTTTCGAAGCACTTTTTGTACATTATATCTTCGTGGTCGTTTACAGAGAATTCCATGAATACAATGTCGGGATTTTTCTCGACAATATTGCTTTCACTTCGAACAAGACCTACAACGGATGAAGTACCCGAAAGACCTGCGTTAACCTCAGTAAATCCGCCTGCTGCAAAGGTTGATTTTACATAGTTTGAGAATGGAGTTGTGTATTTCTTACCCTCGGTAATTGAACCGCCGAGATAAGCGATTGTGAGTTTTTCGCCATTTTCAGCAGCTTCAAGCTTCTTTGTAAGGCGGTATGTGTTGCCCATACTGTAAATTGAATTTTCATAGAAATCAATCCATTGCTGTGAAGCGGTTTCGGAATAATCATCCCATTTATTATCAGGCTTAGGCGGCTCTACAAATGTGAATTCGCTGATTTTTCCAAGTAGGAATTGTTCAAGCTGAACAGCATCTGCAATTTCAATTGTTCCATTCTTATCAACATCAGCCGCCTGCTGATAATACTTATTTTCAATACCTGTAGTTACAGCCTTACGCATTAAAATCATATCGTAAATGTCAATTCTTCCGTTGCAATTCACATCACCCGGAGTTACAACAATAGGTTTTGCACCTTCAATTTTTGTATCAGCAGGAGCAATGATAGCCTCGTCAATGTAAAAGCTGATTTCAGAATCAATAGTTTCGACATACATAATTAAATCGCTTGCACCTGCAGGGATTGTATATGAAGTATTTGCAAGCTGTACCCATTGACCTGCTGAAACCTTAGCAGCAGCAATTTCATCGTAAGCAGTTGTTCCGGCGGAGTCAGTATACTGCAATGTAAGCTTGAATTCCTCAGTTTTTGCACCTGTTTCATACATCGCATTAACGCTGAAACTGTAGCTTTCTCCTGCTTTGAATGTAGTGGAATCAAGCTCCTTAGATGCACCGTTCCATGATGCTGTTCTGCCGCTGCAATATAAAGATGAGCGTCCTGCATAAGCGGCGAGCAGACTTTTTTCAACGGTAGCTCCGCCTCTGCCCGTCCAGCCGCTTTCATCTGCTTCAAAGGAGTCGTTAATATATGACGTTGTGCTGTCAGAAGGGAGCAATACTTCTACTTTTTCTTTTGATGTACTGAGGCTGCTGTAGTTATCTTCTATAACATCAGCCCAGTATTTACCCATTTTTTCATATCCCGAGGAATTTGGATGAACACCGTCCGCAAGGTCAGTTGATGCATTAATTACACTGTGAATATCAGCAAATATCACTTTTTCGCCATTGTTAACGTATTCATCTGCTACTTTTTTTACGAGTTTATTGTATGACGCAATGTTATTGTTTACATCATCACCAAACATTGTACCGCCTAAATCGGGGATTGTAGTAATAAAAATTGTACCATTCATATTGTCTAAGAGGTAATCAAGCAGTAAATGAAGTCTTTCTTCCGAACCGTCAAGATGTCCGTTAGAAATATCATTTGTTCCTATTTGCAGAATAATTGCATCCGGAGAATATTTTTTTATGTAGTCGCCTTTTTGCATTGTTTCCAGTATACCGTTGAGATTGCCGAACCATCCGCCGGGCAGGTCTGTGATTGTATATCCGCTATATCCTGCGTGGTTATCGTCAAAGGAAACAGTTTTGCCTTTATAAGTAAATGTAGAATTATCGCTTCCTTCAGGGCCTACAAAGTCAAAATTAGTAATTCCTTTTTCATTAAGGAAATAGTCCAGATACTTTCTGTATCCGCCGTCATCTGCCATGCCAAAAGTTATAGAATCGCCCAATGGCATTATTTTTATGACGGAATTGTTATCTGTGCCGTCAGCAAATACGGGATTTGAAGCAGACGCAGCAACTGTCGAAAGCATTGTTGCCGACATCATAATAGAAACTGCTTTGAGTAATACTCTGCCTTTTTTCATAAACATAATTAATTCCTCCTATTTAATTTAAATATGAAAGGTTTTGCTTAACAATAAGTTTACTTCTACATTAAATATACAATATTTTTCACATTTTGTAAATATACTAATTGCAAAACAGCAATAATTGATAATACTACCGCAATTTTCGATAGGTTACAAGGATTTGATAATTAATTCAACTTAAAATATTGCAGTTTAAATCACAGAATTTAATTGTACATTTTTCATATATTCTCTACATAGACCTTGACAAATCACGTGGAATACTGTATAATTTATATATAATCACTTTTTGGAGGTGACATTATGAAAAAAATCTGGAATTTTTTTAATACATTGAATGAGTTTGTCTATATTTGCGATATTGAAACTGATGAACTTATTTATATGAATGATAAAACCTTAAAAACATACGGTCTTGAATCCCGTGAGGAAATGCAGGGGAAGAAATGTTATGAAATTCTCCATAATAATTGTACAAGATGCAAGAATTGTATAAATAACAAGCTGAAAAAAGGGGAGTTCGTCGAGAGTAAGCATTACAATCCCCGTGTAAAAAAGTACCTGCTTACAAAAGATACAATTGTAGAATATAAGGACAAGCTTTATAGATTGAATATTTCAATTGATGTTACCGAGCAGGAGGAATATAATAAAGCTGTAAGGCAGTATGAGGACCTCGAATCTACTGTAAACAAGGCAATCAGAACGGCTATGGAGGCTCATAATCCTGATAAAGCCATTGATATTGTACTTGAATATCTCGGAAAAACTCTCAACGGAGAGCGTACATATGTTATTGAGAAAAACGAGGATAACTGCGATGATAATACATATGAATGGGTAGCTAAGGGGGGTACACCTTCAATTGAAATGCTACAAAATGTTCCTCCCGAAGTTTGTGAAAACTGGTATAACTCTTTTGAGGAAGGAAATCCAATTGTTATCGAGGATATTGAGAATATTAAAGATGTGAATTATCAGCAGTATGAAACTCTGAAAATTCAGAATATCCATTCTATTGTTGTTGTGCCGCTTATGCATGAGGGGAGAGTTATAGGCTTTTACGGTGTAGATAATCCACCTATTCATCAGATTGACTATGTTCGAAATATGCTTGAAATTACGGGATATTTCATAGTATCCCAAATTCAGGCACGCAACCTTATACGTGAACTTCACGATATGAGTTATCGTGACCAGCTGACTAAAATAGGCAACCGACACGCTATGCGAAAGTACGTCAAGGAAATGAATAAATCACGCAGTATAGGCGTTGTTTATTGCGATATAACAGGACTTAAAAGGGTAAATGACAACGAAGGACACGTTGCAGGAGATACTCTTATAAAAAATTGTTGTGATTTTATAAATGGATTTTACAAGGATTATGGGGTATTCCGTATTGGCGGAGATGAGCTTGTTGCCCTTTGTTCTTGTATTGACAAAAATGAATTTGAAAAGCGAAAAATCCGTTTCATTGAAGCTGCCAAGGAGCAGAAAATTCCACTTGCTATGGGCTTTTCATGGCATGATATGAGCAGCGATGACTTGGGTGAAATTCTTCACGAAGCTGAAATGGCTATGTATGCTGATAAAGCCGCATTTTATAAAGCTTCGGGAATTGAGCGAAGAAAATAACTGCTCTGCCCGACTTGCATTTTTCTTCCTAATATGTTATAATCTAAGTGTTAATTATATCTGAACGGAGGAATGTCAAATGCATATTTTTTTAATCGAATGAGGATAAACTCCTGATACCCAAAAAAGCATTGAAAAATATGAGTTTCCGGAGAATGAGTACATTTATTGGTTGATATATTTGTTTGCTAAAATTACGGGAAAAAGAAATATACTTGCAACGCTTGTCCGCTTGTGCAAAGCACGCAACGAATATCGGCAGGAACGGTTGCCGTGCCGTCAAGCAAAAGCGCGTAGGTGGCAAAATAGGGACACTCTGCCAGCACACGGAGCTGTCGGCCTGCAATTTCGGTTGGCTCGCACGCTTTGCTTGCAAGCGCGTAG
>CALFMA010000249.1 GCA_937880065.1 uncultured Ruminococcus sp. | reverse complement strand
ATTGATGCACACAACTTTGATGAAATAGAAGCAGCTCTTGAAAACGCAAAAGCAACTAAAGGTAAACCTACAGCAATTATTGCAAAATCAATTAAAGGTAAGGGCGTTTCATTTATGGAAAATCAGGTAAGCTGGCACGGAACAGCTCCCAATAAGGAGCAGTACGATACAGCAATGGCAGAGCTTAACGCACAGTTAAAGGAATTGGAGGACTAATAGGATGGCAGATGTAATCAAAAAGGCTACAAGAGAAAGCTATGGCGAGGCTCTCAGAGATCTTGCAGGGGAATACAAGGATTTAATCGTTCTTGACGCTGACCTTGCGGCAGCTACAAAGACAGGCGTATTCAAGAAGGCTTGTCCCGAAAGATTCTTTGACTGCGGTATTGCAGAGGCAAATATGATGGGTGTTGCAGCTGGTCTTGCAGCTTGCGGAAAAATCCCATTTGCAAGCACATTCGCAATGTTTGCGGCCGGCAGAGCATATGAAATTGTAAGAAACTCAATCGGATATCCCCACCTCAACGTAAAAATCGGTGCTACTCACGCAGGTATTTCCGTAGGCGAGGACGGTGCAACTCACCAGTGCAACGAGGATATTGCTCTTATGAGAACTATCCCGGGTATGACAATTATCAACCCCAGCGATGACGTCGAGGCTAAGGCTGCTGTAAAGGCTGCTCTTGATTTTGAGGGCCCTGTATATATGCGTTTCGGCAGACTTGCAGTTCCTGTAATCAATGATGCTGAAACATACAAGTTTGAACTTGGCAAGGGCGTTGTTCTCAAAGAGGGTAATGATGTGACAATCGTTGCAACAGGACTTCTTGTAAATGAGGCTGTTGAGGCTGCAAAGGTACTTGAAGCTGAGGGGATTTCTGCAAGAGTTGTAAATATCCACACAATCAAGCCTCTTGATAAGGAGCTTATCTGCAAGTGTGCAAAGGAAACAGGCGTAATTGTAACAGCTGAGGAACACAGCGTAATCGGCGGACTTGGTTCTGCTGTAGCTGAGGCAGTTACAGAGTGCTGTCCTGTACCTGTTGTAAAGATTGGTGTAAACGATGAGTTCGGTCATTCAGGCCCTGCCGTTGACCTTCTTAAAGAATTCGGACTTTGTGCTGATAACATTGTTGCTAAGGTTAAGGACGCTGTAAAGCTTAAATAAGTGTAAAAGCCCTCGGTTTACGGGGGCTTTTGTTGTAATGGAAAATAAGCTTAGCTTTTGGTTATAATGCGTATTGACAAAATGATATACGTCGTGTACAATTAGTATAAGAAATGAATTATTTCACATTTAAGGTGATAAAATGAAGATTACGAGAATAAAAACAGCCGAAAGCAAATCGGCAGAAATACTTGGAAAGGCGATACAAGACCATTGCCTGTACTTTTTCAGAAGTCCCGTTATACTGACTCTGGGCGGTCAGGAAAAGGTTTACCCCGAGGGTACGGCATTGCTCTATGAGGGCGGTATGAGCCGTTATTTCCGTGGGGCAAACAGCAGAGAACTGAAATATGACTTGGTGCAATTTCGCCCCTCCTCCGCTGATAAGCTGTATATCGAGGGACTTGATTTCCCCTTGAATAAGCCTGTTGATGTGGCAGATGAATACATCCTTGCCACGACAATTAAAAATTTTTCCTTTCATCTTAAATCCGCAGGAAAACGCCGCAGCGAATTAGGTGAACTTTATATGCGTCTTATTTTCATTGCATTGGAAGATGCCTACAACGGCATACGTGCGGAAATCAGCGATATTCCACGAATTAACGAGCTGAGAGAAATCCGTAGCGAGATTTATGAAAATCCTACAATTCAGCTTTCGGTGGATATTCTCTGTAAGCGGCTTGGTGTGGGAAAGACTTATTTTCACAAGATTTATTTTGCGGCATTCGGCATAACTTTCCGACAGGACCTTATAAAAAGCCGCATATCCCGTGCCTGTCAGCTTCTGGAGGAAACGAAGCTTTCCGTCAGCCTTGTGGCGGAGAAATGCGGCTATGAAAACGA
>CALFMA010000248.1 GCA_937880065.1 uncultured Ruminococcus sp. | reverse complement strand
CTCCCGGCTCCAATATTGTAAATATTCAGGCTACCGCACAGCTGCAGGTTGTTCTGGTAAAGCCGGAGGTATTCACGGATGCAAAGGCAATTGCCGACCATCTCATCAGCAGAAAGACCGTTGTACTGAATCTGGAAACCGCTTCTCCTGAGAACAGAAGAAGAATCATCGACTTCCTCGTGGGCGTTGCGTATGCAAACGGCGGAAGCCTCAAGCCCGTTGCAAATCTCACATACATCATCACTCCCTACAACGTAGGCTTCATCGGTGAGGATTTAGTGGGAGAGCTTGAAAACAACGGCGTATTCATCTGATGAATAATTCGTCGGGAACGCTTTTTGCCCCTAAGCTTGCGGATATGCTCCGTCGGTGCGAAAGGGACGGATGCAGCGTATTTTCACGCTTTTTCGATGAAAGGGAATGTGCTGAGGCTGAATTGTGGTGCAGAAAAAATGCAGGAGGGCTGAATTACGGCTTTTTCGGAGGATTTCCCGATGCCAACAGAAAAATTCTCGCTCTCTATCACGATTATTCCGCTGATTATATTTCAGAGGAATTGCCGATTGTCTGCCTTTCCTTTACCTACCGTACAGAGGATAAGCCCGACCACAGAAGCTTTCTTGGTTCGTTTATGTCCTTGGGGTTAAAGCGTGATACTATCGGCGATATTGTTATAACCGACGGTTTTGCTCAGGCGGCTGTTACAGAAACTGCCGCAAGGGATATTACCGCAAGCATTTCAAGAATAGGCAGGGCAGGTGTGAAAGTTACCGACAGCCGCCCCTTTGAGCTTACTCTTGAAGAAGCCGGCAAATTCAAGGAAATAGGCTGTACTGTTGCATCTATGCGGCTTGACTGCATTATAGCTGCGGCAACAGGTATAAGCCGTGAAAAGGCGGCTTCACTTATCCGCTGCGAAAAGGCGGAGGTCAATCATCTTCCCGTTACCTCGGTTTCCTCGGAAATCAAAGAGGGGGATATACTCTCGGTGAGAGGGTGGGGAAGATTTGTTCTTTCGGGTATAAACGGTGAAACTAAAAAGCACCGTATACACATAATTCTCAAAAAATATATTTAGAGGTGAATGGTATGATTACTTCAAAAGATGTAAGAAATAAACGATTTGAAAAAGTTGCTTTCGGCTATAATCAGGACGAAGTAAACGAGTTCTTTGCACAGCTCGAAGCTGAACTTGACGAAATGGAACGTGAGCGTCAGGAAGCAAACAACAAAATTCAGATTCTTGCTGACAAGGTTAGAGAGTATATGAAGGACGAAGAAGCTCTCAAAGATGCACTTCTCGGTGCTCAGAAGCAGGGACATCTCGTAATCAGCGAGGCTAATGCAAAGGCTGAGGAAATCCTCGCTGCTGCACAGGCAAAGGCTGCTGAGTTAGAGGACGAAGCTGTTCGTCAGCACGCTGAGGCTATGGAGAGAAACAGACAGGAAATCGCAAAGGAAAAGGACAGCCTTACAGAGGCTCGCCGTCAGGTTGCAGAGTTCAAAAAGAGCCTTTTCGATATGTATAAGACTCACCTTGAAATGATTTCAACAATGCCCGACGCTCTCGATGAGGAGTTCGAAAGCGAAACTGCTGAGGAAATCGCAGCTGCTGTTGCTGCTGAAACACAGGAATAATTTTAACCGAAAGGAGATTGCCTGTAACAGGGCAATGTGAATACAATGGCACAGGATTATAACGCTACTCTTAATTTACCGAAAACAGACTTCCCCATGCGTGGAAATCTGCCTAAAAGAGAGCCTGAAACTCTTGCAAAGTGGGAGAACGAAAGACTCTACTACAAAATGATTGAAAAGAATGAGGGAAAGCCCGACTTTATTCTTCATGACGGCCCTCCCTATGCAAACGGAGAAATTCACCTCGGTCATGCTCTTAACAAGTCACTTAAAGACTTTATCGTAAAGTATAAGAATATGACAGGCTTCCGTGCACCTTATGTTCCCGGCTGGGATACCCACGGTCTGCCCATTGAGTTAAAGGCTATGAAGGAAATCGGCGTTGAAAACGGTGCTATTCCTCCCGTAGAACTTAGAAAACATTGCCACGATTACGCAATGACACAGGTTGAAAAGCAGATGAACGGATTCAAGAGAATGGGTGCATGGGGCGACTATGATTATCCCTATCTCACACTCCGTCCCGAATACGAGGCAAGACAGGTTGAGGTATTCGGCGAAATGGCTAAAAAGGGCTATATGTACAAGGGCTTAAAGCCTGTTTACTGGTGTCCCGATTGTAATACAGCTCTTGCTGAGGCTGAAATCGAGTACTCCAACGACCCTTGCTATTCAATCTATGTAAAGTTCAATGTTACCGATGATAAGGGAATTTTCACAAATCTCGGTCTTGACCTTTCAAAGATTTATTTCGTAATCTGGACTACAACTACATGGACAATTCCGGGCAACCTGGCTATCTGCCTTGGTCCCGATTATAACTATACTCTCGTAAATGCCAACGGTGAATACTACGTTATGGCAGAGGAGCTTGTAAGAACAACTATGGAAACTGCAGGCATCACAGAGTATACTACAGAGCATATCTTCACAGGTGCAGAGCTGGAGGGAATGAAAACAAAGCATCCCCTTTATGACCGCCCATCTCCAATTATCGTAGGCGACCATGTTACTCTTGAAAGCGGTACAGGCTGCGTTCATACAGCTCCCGGCTACGGTGTTGAGGACTTTGAGGTATGCAAGAAGTATGACGATATCGGTATCATCGTTTGCGTTGACGCTAAGGGTAAGCAGACAGCAGAAGCAGGCGAGTTTGAGGGTATGGATACAGATACTGCAAACAAGGCTATTGCTGCAAAGCTTGTTGAGCTTAATGCTATGCTTGCTACACAGAAAATCGTTCACCAGTATCCACATTGCTGGAGATGTCATAATCCGATTATCTACCGTGCAACAGAACAGTGGTTCTGCTCAGTTGCAGGCTTCAAGGATGAAGCAATTGCTGCTATTGAGAGCGTACAGTGGATTCCCGAATGGGGCGAGGAGCGTATCAAGGGAATGGTACGTGACAGAAGTGACTGGTGTATCAGCCGTCAGAGAACATGGGGTGTGCCAATCCCTGTTATCTACTGTAAGGACTGCGGCAAGCCTATTTTCAGCGATGAAACAATCAAGGCTATTGCTGACCTTTTCCGCAAGGAAGGTTCAGACGCATGGTGGGTAAAGGAAGCAAGCGAATTTATCCCTGCATCTGTAAAGTGTGAGTGCGGCTGCGGCGAGTTCACAAAGGAATACGACATTATGGACGTATGGTTTGACAGCGGCGTTTCACATACTGCTGTTATGGACGATTTTGACAGCCTTTCATGGCCTGCTGACCTCTATCTTGAGGGTGCTGACCAGTACAGAGGCTGGTTCCAGTCTGCACTTCTTACATCTGTTGTATACAAGGGAACTGCTCCTTATAAGGCAGTTTGTACCCACGGCTGGGTAGTTGACGGCGAGGGCAAGGTAATGCACAAATCCCTCGGCAACGGTGTTGACCCCAAGGAAGTTATCGACCAGTACGGTGCTGATATTCTCCGTCTTTGGGTTGCATCTTCCGACTATCACAGCGATATCAGAATGTCAAAGACAATTCTCGGACAGCTTTCTGACGCATACAAGAAAATCAGAAATACTGCAAGATATATTCTCGGAAACCTCGGCAACGGCGAGGGCTTCAAGCCTGATACCGACTGCGTTTCCTATGACAAGCTTACAGAGCTTGACAAGTGGGCAATGATGAAGCTTGACGCTCTCATTGATACCGTAAAGGACGGCTATGAGAAGTACGATTTCCACATTGCATTCCACGCAATCCACAACTTCTGTGTTGTTGATATGTCAAACTTCTACCTTGACATTATCAAGGACAGACTCTATTGCGAAAAGGAAAATGCTGAAATCCGCCGTGCAGCACAGACAGTTATGTATCGCATTTTAAGTGCTCTTACAAGACTTATGGCTCCTATCATCACATACACAGCCGAGGAAATCTGGCAGTTTATGCCCCACGGCTCAGAGGACGATACACAGAGCGTATTCCTCAACGATATGCCCGAAAAGTCAGGCATTGAGTACAGCGATGAATTCGTTGAAAAGTGGAACTTCATCTACAATACTCGTGAGGCTGCAAATAAGGCTCTTGAAGAAGCTCGTAATGCAAAGACAATCGGTAAATCTCTTGAAGCTAAGATTATCATTAAGGCTGACGAGGATTATGACCGTTACGCTGAGCTTGCACAGCAGCTTACAGAGGCACTTATCGTGTCAGATGTAGTTGTTGAAAAGGCTGAGGGCGAAACAGCATTTGTTGTTGAAACAGCAGAGGGCGAGAAGTGTGAGAGATGCTGGTGCTACTCCACAACAGTAGGCACAGACTGCAATCACCCAACACTCTGCAAGAGATGTGCTGTTGCTATTGAATTATAATTAGCACTATATTGCCTGCTGTGTAAATGCAGCAGGCAATATTTATGAAAGGAAAAAAGATGATTATTCTGCTTATTGCGGCGATTATCCTTTTAATCGGAGCTGACCAGCTTGTAAAATTCTGGGCGGTGGAAAATCTCAAACCCGTGGGAAATATGGATTTTCTCCGTATCGGGGATTTTGAAATTATGGACCTCACCTATCTGGAAAACAGAGGTGCGATTTTCGGCAGTATGGCAGGGCAGAGGTGGTTTCTTGTGGGAATTACCTCGGTTCTTGTAATCGGTGCATTTATTGCCATGTTCCATTTTGTGAAGAAATCCCGATTTTTCGCCACTATTGCTGCATTATTCGTGGCAGGCGGCATCGGAAATCTCATTGACCGCATAAGGCTTGGCTATGTCGTGGATATGTTCGATATCCGTCTTTTTGAATTTGCAATTTTCAATGTGGCTGACATATGCGTGACAGTTGCGGAGTTTATGATGATTGGCTATCTGCTTGTTGAAATTGTAAAGGATTTCAAGAAGAAAAAGGCTGAAAAATCCCCTGCGGAGGTAAAGGAAAATGAGTGAGCTGCTCACCCTCCTGTGTACCGCTGAGGACTGCGGAAAGCGTATTGACAAGTTTATTTCGGATAATGCGGAAATGCTTACACGTTCTGCGGTTCAGGGGTTAATCGGCAAAAATGCCGTAACTGCTGACGGAAAAGCGGTCAGCAAGAATTATAAAATCAGGGGAACTGAAACTATTGAAGTGGAAATTCCCGATGCAGAGCCAATGGATGCAGTTCCCGAAAATATTCCTCTGGATATTGTTTACGAGGACGAGGATTTGCTGGTAGTCAACAAGCCGAAAGGTATGGTTGTTCATCCCGCCCACGGAAATTATCACGGAACTCTTGTAAATGCTCTGCTGTATCACTGCGGCGATAGTCTTTCGGGAATTAACGGAGTAATCCGCCCCGGAATTGTCCACCGCATTGATAAAAATACAAGCGGACTTCTTATTGTTGCAAAAAATGATATTGAAAGTTTTCTGGAAGAGGCAAACTTCGACGAAAGCGGATTTTCGCTTATAAGGTGTTTTTTCGATGCACCTGTCATCGAAAAAACAAGAATGCGGCAATATGCCGCATAAAAAATTTTTTCTGCTTTTTCGAGAATATACGGCACGGCGTGAGTGTCCTCATATGGCACGCCCTCAATAAGCCTCACGTTCTTCCACAGCTCAGCCTTGTAAAGCTTTCCCCAAAGCTCGGATCTCT
>CALFMA010000247.1 GCA_937880065.1 uncultured Ruminococcus sp. | reverse complement strand
CGAAATCACATTTTCTTTTCATAAGCTGGACTAAAAACAGGAAACAACCAGAATCAGGAATAATTAATTGAAAACAACTTTTCGATCCCCTTAGTTTATCTATCGGAGCTTTCAAAACACCGCTTGCCGTTACGAATAATCTATGCGTAGGCATTGCCGTAAATCAGCATGCGTGCCATCAGCGTTTCTCGGAACACAAAAGATGTCATTTCGGGGTTTGGCTGGTCATGCAGCAAAAATATAGCGGTTGCTTCAGCACTCGCTCTTTTCCCTTATCCGTGTATTCGTAGACGTGCAGCGGCAGCTGTGCGATAGCTTCGGAAAGCACCCTCACGCAGGCATAAACGGCAATCTGCTGCATCGCCGTGCGGTCGTTGACACGCTTGCCTGCCTGTGTTCGTCCGAAGAAATAACTGTAGGACGGCGAATCGTAGCTGTCTTTCGGCTTGTCCCTCGACCGGAACAGTCCGCTGAAAATGCCCATGTGCATCACGCTCCTTTCGGTTGACTTTTTGTATGGGCTTGTGATATAATAAGGGAAAAGCATATCTTTCTCATGGAAACTGAAAATACAAGGAGTTTATATCAAAATGGATAAATCACAATTTCAAAAAACTTTAATCGCTGTATTAAAATATGACGATACTTTCAAAGATGTATCTGACCGTGAATCCTTGATAAGAATGTTAGGAAGAGCCAGTGTAAACTTTATTCCGCAAAATGAATTTTCACGTCGTCGTTCAGATCAAAGATGGGAAAATATTGAATTGCGCTTTCCCGTTCCACTTATGAACGATGCAAACAAGCATAAAGAAACACTCAATAAACTTGTTGGCTATGTTTATGAGGAATCAGATGGGTATGCATTCGGTACTCTTCAAATACGTCCTTTAGTCATAGATGCTCCAGATGAAATTGTAGAACATGATGTTGTATTCAATGAATTACAGGACACCGTTATTCAAGGTATACGCGATGCAAAATTTATCATTTGGGCTGCAGTTGCATGGTTTTCTAACGAAGCGATATATCAAGAGTTACTTGCAAAAAAGAAAGCAGGATTAAGTGTTAGAATCATCATGTCAGATGAAACATCGAATCAAAACATGATTAAAAAATTGAAAGCCGAACGCTTTGATGTAGTAATTATTCCAAAACGCGGTTATAATAATTGGAATCGTATGCATGAAAAGTTTTGTATAATCGATATGGACTATGTTATGCATGGCTCATACAATTGGACGCCAACTGCCAACAATAATGATGAGACATTAGCTACAGCATTAGATCATGAGTATGTTTCTAAATTCGCAATAGAGTTTATGAGATTATACAATCTCAATAACTTTGAGCAATTCCTTTAAAACTCGTTTTATAACACAAGCAACTCCCTCTCATCATAAATACTCGCCCCCGTATTCCCAGCACCACACCTCACCGCACGGTCAAGCGCCATAATCAGTGCCACCGCACCGTCAATCTTCTCCGTTGATTTCTCCTTGTCCGGCTTGATATTTCCGGCAGGGTCACGCTTGATGAAAATGTTATCCATCATCCACCGCAGAACCGGATGCCCGCCGTGGGCAATCATCTTGTTGAGCGTCAGACGCATCAGTTCCTTGGTCGGCGGTGACATATCCTTGTAGCCCTGCCCGAACTGCACCATCGTAAATCCAAGTCCCTCAAGGTTTTGGCTCATCTGCACCGCACCCCAACGGTCAAATGCGATTTCACGGATATTGAAACGCTGCCCCAGTTCTTCGATGAAATTCTCGATAAAACCGTAGTGGACAACATTTCCCTCGGTTGTCAGCAGATGCCCCTGCCGTTCCCACACATCATACGGCACATGGTCACGGCGGACTCGAAGGGGCAGTGTATCTTCCGGCAGCCAGAAGAACGGCAGGATATAGTATTTATCGTCCTCATCAATCGGCGGAAATACCAACACAAATGCTGTAATATCCGTAGTTGATGAAAGGTCAAGTCCGCCATAGCAGACACGCCCCTCTAGTTCCGATGCATCAAAACTGAAATTACAAGCATCCCATTTCTCCATCGGCATCCAGCGGACAGCCTGCTTTACCCATTGATTCAGTCGCAGCTGTCGAAATGCATTTTCTTCACCTGGGTTCTGCCTTGCGGATTCACAGGCGGCGACAACTTTCTCCATGCCGATGGTTTCACCCAGTGAAGGATTTGCCTGTTTCCACACCTTCGGAGAAGTCCAGTCTGCATCATCTTCCGCACCATAAATGACCGGATAAAACGTCCGGTCAATTTTTCTGCCCTCAAGAATATCTTTCGCTTTCTGATGTTGCTCGTAGCAGATAGAGTTGGTATCTGTTCCGGCAGTTGTGATAAGGAAATACAACGGCTGCATTCGGGCATCGCCCGAACCCTTTGTCATAACATCAAACAGCTTTCGGTTCGGCTGGGTATGCAACTCATCGAACACGACACCATGGATATTGAAACCGTGTTTTGAGTACGCTTCTGCCGAAAGTACCTGATAGAAAGAATTGGTCGGCATATAGACGATTCTTTTCTGCGATGAAAGGATTTTCACACGCTTATTCAGTGCCGGACACATTCGCACCATATCGGCAGCAACCTCAAAAACAATAGACGCTTGCTGTCGGTCGGCGGCACATCCGTAGACCTCCGCACGTTCCTCGTCGTCACCGCAGGTGAGCAGCAGGGCAATAGCGGCGGCAAGTTCAGATTTGCCGTTTTTCTTCGGAATTTCGATATATGCCGTGTTGAACTGGCGGTAACCGTTGGGTTTCAGCACACCGAACAGGTCACGAATAATACGCTCCTGCCAGTCCAACAATTCAAAGGGTTTGCCCGCCCATGTGCCTTTGGTGTGGGACAGGCATTCAATGAAGTTGACTGCATAATCGGCGGCGGATTTGTCATAGTGGGAATCTTCTGCCATGAATTCTGTTGGTGTGTATTTTTTCAGTTTTTTCAAATAACCGCCTCCCTTCATGAGAAAAGCTCCACCATTCGGTAGAGCCTTTCCCGATATATTTTGGATAAGAAAATGGTTAATTGTAATCCCGAATCAGGATTGCAAGTGCTTTTTCGGTGTCGCTGTCGATTGCCTTGGTGTCCTCGCCACGGTCGTAGTTGTATACGATTCTGCCATTGCGTTTCAGCATCAGCTTGCTGATTCTGCCGTTTCCGATTCCGAAATGGCTCGGCTCATCGTAGTGCTTCACCCAGTATTGGAAAATGCTCCTGCCGATTCTGATTGTCCCTTCGTGCCACATAGTAAAACCTCCGTATTTTCGTTGTTTTCGCCCTTCGGCATAATGTATATTACCGTCTTTCCGGCGATAAGTCAACGATGTTTCGGATAATAAATGTGACAAAGATGAGGGACTAAATTTGTGCATATCATCGACGCCCTTGTTTGCCCACAAACGCCCCCTGTGCCGCCGTTTCAGACAGTGCATTATTATTGGGACTATTCCTCACAAGCCGCTGTGACGCAATGTGAAGCAAGTGTGAGGGGCAGGAGCCTTTCGGCTCCGCCTCCGAAGAACTGGGGAGGTTATCTCCCCATTCTGCACTCCCATTCAAGTTCTGCGTAGGAATCGTATTCGTTTTCAAAATCTGCATCGTCATCAATGTAATCGTATTCGTACTTGATTCCGATGATTTCTTCAAAGGTTGTGTTTTCATCTTCTGCGTTTTCTCTTGCAAGTTCTTCGGCGTGCTTTTCAATCCAGGCTTCGAAATTCTCGTCCATGTCCTCGTTGTCGATTTCAAGTTCGTATTCCCATTCGCTGTCCGCCCAGGTGATGATTGCCTTGGAAGTGTATTCTTCCTCATTCCAGTTTCTTCTGTTTGCCTTTGCTCTTGCTAATGCAACTCCGTAGTTTACCATAATCTTATCCTCCAAATTTTTTGTTTTTTTCCGTGGGGTTTTCCCCTTTCGGTAATTACATATTACCGCATAATGTAAATTATAGCAAGCGGCTAAAACTACAGAATATAGCGGAAATATACACTTAAATAGACGTGTATATGTGACAATACGTTATACAATTCAAGGCTCTTGCATTTTTTTCTGAAACATGGTATAATAATAAAAAAGGAAAAAGGAGGCATTCTTATGACAATAGATCAGATGAAAGATGCTATGCTTGCTGTCAGCAAAAAATATCCGCTAAAAAGAGTTGTTCTTTTTGGTTCACGTGCAGATGGCACAAATTCCGAAAACAGCGATATTGATTTGATTATTGAATTTACAGCACCGATTACGCTCCTGACGTTAGGAATGCTTCAAACGGAGCTTGAAGAAATGCTGAAGCTTGAAGTGGATATTATTCATGGACCCATTCGTGAAGATGATCTCATTGAAGTAAATAAGGAGATTGAACTGTATGCAGCATAGAGATAGTATTATACTCAAAAAAGTTCTCTCTGAAATATCAGTTGCTTTTGATATGCTTGGCAATACATCAATGGAGGTATTCCTCGATGATGAAAAGCTGAAGAGAGCAGTGGCAATGACTGTCATCAATATAGGAGAACTGGTCAAGAATATCACACCGGAAACACGACTTGCTTATCCGCATATTCCTTGGAAAGCAATTGCGGGAATGCGTGACATTGCAGCACACAAGTATCAGACATTGCGAATGGAAGATGTGTATAACACCGTCACACTGGATTTTGAATCCTTGCAAGAAAATATTCAGCAGATTTTATCTGACGAATCAGTATAAGGTAAGCCCCCAGAACGGCACACGTTGCGTTCAGGGGGCTTGTATTCGTTTGGGGATAAGTTTACGGCAGCGGCACGGCCTTGCCACACGGGGCAACGTGGCGGCTATTCCGTGGGCATGATGTCACGCACCGTGATGGGAAGCAGACCGTTCGGCGTTGGGATGAAGTGAGTGATGTCCCAGAAGTGCTTTTTGTATTTTTCCAGAAGATCATCGGGCAGATCGGTGAAATCTTCCGTACCAAGTCCGCAAAGGAAGAAAGTGCCTTTGATGACCAAGTGGGAATTAATAATACGATTCCACTGTAATTCATGAAGAAAAAGTGCTTCCTCATTGCACACAAGTGCAACCTCATCCTCAAAGGGATATACCGCTTCAATTTGTCCGCCGACAATGCTCTGCAGGTTTTCGAGGGTATGCTCGATGTCCTTTTCGTAAGGGTGTTTACCCGGTTCTACAATAAGTATTTTCATATTGGTTCTCCTTATTTTTTCTATCGGAGCCCCTTTCGAGGCTCCGTCATTGTTGCTTAGTTCAGGCTCATTCTAATGGCAGGTACAATTTTTTTCTTGCCTGTTGTGAAGTCGGTGTAGTTTGCGTTGACTTCTGTTAAACCGTTCATTCGGTAGCCGTGCTTTTCAAAGCCTGCAAGGGTCTGAATCAGGCTGCTAAAGGTGCTTGATATTGTAAATTCTGTGATGCCCTCCGTCTTTAAAAAATCGCTGATTGGTTCAATATCTTCTTCCCAGATAACTTCTGAAAAATCAATCAGTTTGTTTTCTGTGTACTTCTGCTGTCTGTAGGCTGTGAAAAGCGTAAGGTTAATCTTATGAGTTCTGAAAAACTCGTTGTCCTCCTGCATTGCCTGTTCAAAAATCTTGATTTCCTTCATGGTATTTTCCTCCGTTATTCGCTGTTTTCCGTGGACCTTTGTCCTTTCGGTATGTGTATATTACCGTCTTTTCGGCAATAAGTCAAC
>CALFMA010000246.1 GCA_937880065.1 uncultured Ruminococcus sp. | reverse complement strand
TGTTTCCTCCGATTTTTTATCGGTTGATACAGTAGTTTCCTCCGCTGATTTTGTTTCCGTTGTAACAGCAGGAACGCTTTCGGGAGGATTGCTTTCCTTATCCTCTTTTTTATCGCAGGCGGTAAGCGTCAACAGCAATGCCGCACCGATTGCCCAGTATTTCTTCATTAATAATCCTCCTCATCATCAAGCACAAAGTCAATTGTTCCCTCGCTTACATTTACAGCCGCACAAAGCACCTGCACCGTATCGCCTAATTCATAGGAAACACCGCTGAATTTCTCCGTAAGTGCCACAGGTTCGCTGTAGTCGTATTCGCCCTCGGGAAGTGTACGGATGTGGACAAGTCCCTCCACGGAATTTTCAAGCATAACGTAAAATCCGAATTCGGTCACGCTTGAAATCTTCGCCGTAAAGCTTTCGCCTATGTGCTGTTTCATATATTCAGCCTTGTAAATATCCTCGCAGTCCCTTTCAACAGATACCGCACGGACCTCCGTTGATGACGCTCTTTCGGCGGCATTTACGGCAAATCCGCTGTATCTCTTGTTAAGCCATTTTTCATCATAGCCTGCAAGAACATCAGTTATAATGCGGTGAATTGCCAAGTCGGAATATCGTCTTATAGGTGATGTGAAATGTGCGTAATCATCTAAAACAAGTCCGAAATGTCCCAGCGGTTCTTCTGAATATTTCGCCTTTGCCATTGAACGGAGAACCATCATATTAACCGCTTCGTACTTGTCGGTTCCCCTTGCATTTTCAAGAATTGCCGCCGCATGAGCAGGCTTAAACTCCTGAAAATGGGGATATTCCACATTTATCTTTGTCAGCATTTCGCAAAGTGACGCTGTTTTTTCCTCGGGAGGAGCTTCATGAATACGATACACAAAGGGAATTTTCTTGTCACGGGCAAGCCTTGCTGCCGCCTCGTTGGCACAGAGCATAAATTCCTCGATAATTCGCTCTGATTTGCCCCTTTCACGGGGTACAACATCACAGCAGATTCCTCTCTCGTTGATTATCAGCTTGCTTTCAACTGTTTCAAGTTCGGGAGCGTGACGCTGTTTTTTACGCTCTATGAGAATATCCGCCAGCCTGTCAATAAGCTGAATCTCCTTTTCAACGCAGGCATATTTCGCCTTTATATCGTCATTTGCGCTGCCTGCAAGTATTTCGTTTATCTCCGCATAAACGCCCTTTACCCTTGAACGGATAACCGATTTTCCAAAGGCATATTTCAGCATTTCGCCGTCCTCGCCCAATTCCATAAAGGCTGAAAGTGCCAGTCTGTCCTCGTCGGGATTGAGTGAACAAATGCCGTTGGAAAGCTCCTTTGGCAGCATTGGTATAACCTTATCCGCATAGTAAACGCTTGTACCACGGCTCATAGCTTCTTTATCAAGTGCACTGTTGCCCTTGACATAGTGGGAAACATCGGCAATGTGAACGCCTAAAAGCCAGCCCTTTTCCGTTTTTTCAACTGAAATTGCATCGTCAAGGTCTTTGGACTCGCTGCTGTCAATGGTGAAAATCGCCATATGACGCAAATCTTCACGGTTATTGAAGCTGTATTCCTGAACTCCAGCATCTGAAATTTTACGTGCTTCTTTCTGCACATCATCGGGGAAAACCGTATTCACACCGCTGGCAGCAATTACGGATTCCGAACAAGCCGCAGCACAATCAGAACTGCCGAAAACGGAAACGATTTTCACCTTATGCTCGGAATGTCGTCTGCCACGATAGACGATTTCAGCCATAACCTTATCGCCCTCGGCATATTCTACGCTTTCGCCCCTTGAAATAATCATATTATTTCGTGAAGCCGTATCGGGAATAAAACAAAGTCCGCCGTCAGCGTATTCAATAACTCCCGTAAGAGTTCCGCTGCCTATGCTTAAAATGTCAATGACCTCGCCCTCGGGTTCGCCTGAACGTGAGGGAATATCCGTTATAAGTACACGGTCGTGAGGCATTGCACCCATCATACATTTTCCTGGGATAAAATATTCCGTGCCGTCCTCTGTGACAGCAAAACCAAATGTGCGGCTAAGACGTGTAACCTCCGCCGCCTTGAATCCCATACGTGAACAGAGAGCGACTTTCATTCCCTTTCGCACGGTAACAATGCCCTCTGTGCGAAGTTCCCCGAAAGCCTGCACAAAATTATCCCTGCCCGATTTCTTGGTGCGGCATTTTGTTTCAAGCTCGTTGAGGGGAATAAGCCTTTTCCCTGTGCTGAGATATGTCACTATTTTATTCTTGTAACTTTCGACAGTTACGTTATCTTTTGAATGTTTTTTATTTTTTTCTGCCATTTTTTACTCCTTTTATCGGAATTACCAAAAAAGCCCCATGACCTTGGTCACGGGGCAATTCATTACTTAGTAAAAATCGGAATGATGTTTACAGCAAGTGTGATTACGAAAAGGATAATACCTGCTGTTCTTGTCATTCTTCCGAGAACAGCTTCACGGCTTCTGCTCTCATTTCTTCCATAGAATGAATCTGAACTTGCACCTGTAAGGGCGTTTGTCATACTGTCGCCCGACTTATTTTCCTGCATAAGGCAGAGAACAACGATAGCAATACAAGCGATGAGGAGAACTGCTCCTCCGATAATTTCCAGTAATTCCATAATATACCTCCGTATAATTTTCGTATTTGTCAGCAATTCATAAAATTGCACTTTTTCTAATCAGTATTACAATTATAACATAATTGAAAAGTTTTTGCAAGGGTTTTCCCGAAAAATCCGCAAAAAATTTTCAGCATATTTTTGTGCATATGTTACAACTCCCGTGAATATAATAGAGAGAAAGACTCAGCACAGGAGGAATTTATATGAAAGAAAAAAACATATCATTACAGCCGAAAACTAACCATTCCATTATAATGGAAAACCGCAGAACTATGAATATTTCGGGAATTACCGACGTTGACAGCTTCGACGAAAAAACAATTGTCCTATTCACACAGCTGGGGGAACTCACAATTAAAGGCAGGGAACTTCACATTGACTCAATGAGCGTGGAAACGGGAGATATGGTGATTACAGGGGATATATGGTCAGCGGTTTACGGTGACCGTGACAGAAAAAAGCCTGTTTCAGCCATTGGGAGGCTGTTCAGATGAACGTCCCCGAAACCTTTTTCTCCATAAGCGAGGAACTTCGGCTGTTTTTTCTTTCCTGCATTGCAGGGGGAATTTTCGGGATTTACTACGACATTTTCAGAACTCTCCGCATTGTGATTCCCCACCACAGCTTTTTTGTATTCCTTGAGGACGCTGTTTTCCTCGGAACTTACGCTGTTTTTCTCTCGGCTTTCGCTTCGGCGGAAGCCCGTGGGGAACTTAGGGCATACTACGCTTTTGGCGGTATACTGGGATTTATCCTGTATTATTTCACCGTGGGAAAATTTGTTGTACGGCTTATGGAGAGGATTGTTCAGCTGATTAAATCCCTGTTCAACATCATTGTTAAACCTGCTGAATTCCTTATGGTTAAATTTGTAGGAATTAACAAAAACTCTGTTAAATCAAATAAAAATGCTCTACACCTATTGCAAAAGAACAGTAAAATATAGTATAATAATATGTGTATATTGAAAAGAAAAGAGCGTGACAAAATTGGCTTCGTCAAAAAATAAAAAAACTAAGAAGCAAAAGGAAAAGAATAAAGGTTTATTCAACAGTATGCTGTTCAAGCTTCTTGCAGGAGCTGTTATAATCGGCTGTGCGGTGCTGTTCGTTACAACCGAAACGGATTGTATGAATAAAGAAGCGGAACTTGCGGCTTTACAGGCACAAATTGACGCTTACAACATAGAAAATGCCGAATTACAGCGTACTCTCAGCAGCGATGACCTTTCTGCATATATGGAGCGTATCGCTTTGGAGGAAAAGGATTACGCCTATCCCGATGAACGCAGATTCTATGACACATCAAGAGATTGACAAAAAAATCGACATAAAGAACAAAGGATATTATAATTAAGGAGTTAAAAATACATATGCAGCTTGAAATCGGAAAAATCTACACAGGCAAAGTAAAGGGAATTGCACAGTACGGTGCTTTCGTTGACATCGACGGAGGCGGCACAGGTATGGTGCATATTTCCGAAGTATCCAGCACTTTCGTAAACGCTATCCGTGACCATCTCACAGAGGGACAGGAAGTCAGAGTCAAGGTTATCGGCATCAACGAACAGGGCAAAGTGAGCCTTTCAATTAAAAAGGCTGAAGCGGCACAGGAGGGCAGCGAAAATCAGGAGAAAAAGCCTTTCAAGAAAGACCGCAGACCTAAGCCCAATGTTTATGAACCCAAGAAGTCCATTCCCCAGTCGGAAATGACATTTGACGATATGCTTGCACACTTCAAGCAGTCAAGCGAGGAGCGAATCAGCGACCTCAAACGCAGTACCGACAGAAAAAACGGCACAAGAAGAAAATAAATTGAATTATATGGCGGCAGATTTGCTTCTGCCGCTTTTTTGTTGATTTCGACGGATTTTGACAGGGGATTTGCATTTGTCGCCGCAAGCTATTGACATACAATGGCAGATTTGATATAATTATCTTATCTGTAAACCAACACCTTTTAATGGGAATTATAATATGAAAAAAGATAAATTTAAACGGCTTATTTCCCTTTGCCTTGCGTTATTACTGATAATAAGCCTTACTTCCGGTTTCGGTATTGTGTGGTATACTTACTACAGCGATACTATTGTTTTACCCTATTACCGCCGTGGTAACTGGGTTCTCATCGGCATCTACTGTTTACTCGTATGGGTCTTTTTCAAAACCTACGGCGGATTTAAACTGGGCTATCTGAAAAAAACGGACATGCTCTATTCACAGCTGATTTCTATAACCTGCGTGGATATTGTGGCATATTTCCTCATAAGCCTTATAGGCAGGCATTTCCTTGACATTACCCCTATGCTTATGCTGACAGCGGCGGATTTAGGCTTCATCTCCCTTTGGACTATTCTCACAAACAAGCTCTATTTCCTCATATATCCGCCAAGAAAGCTGATTATCCTCTACGGCAGCCGTCAGGCGGCAGCTCTTGTACTGAAAATGAGTCAGCGTGTGGATAAGTATATGATTTGTGAATCCATCAGCATCAACGAGGACGAGGATAAAATCCGTGACCTTATATTAAAATATGAGGGCGTGATTATCTGCGATATTCCTGCGGAACAACGTAATAATTACGTGAAATTCTGCTATGAAAATTCCCTGCGTTCGTATATCACACCAAAAATATCCGATATTATTATAAGAGGAGCTGATGATATACGCCTTTTCGATACTCCTCTGCTGCTTAGCAGAAACTATGGACTTGACTTTGAACAGCAGATTGTGAAACGTGCTTTTGATATAGTATTTTCTGCCGTTCTGCTCATTCTCCTTTCCCCTGTTATGCTTATTTCAGCTTTGGCGGTCAAGCTTTATGACGGCGGCCCTGTGCTATATAAGCAAAAGCGTCTTACTATTGACGGAAAGGAATTTGACATTTACAAGTTCAGAAGTATGATTACCGATGCGGAAAAAATCGGCGGATTTCAGCTTGCACAGGACAATGACCCCCGAATTACTCCCATAGGAAAATTCCTCAGAAAGGTACGTCTTGACGAATTCCCGCAGCTTCTGAATATCCTCAAAGGGGAAATGTCCGTTGTAGGCCCTCGCCCCGAACGTCCCGAATTTACGGAGCTTTATAAAAAGGAAATGCCAGAATTCGAATTCAGACTTAAAGTCAAAGCAGGTCTTACAGGCTATGCACAGGTTACGGGTGTATACGATACAACGCCCTATGACAAGCTGAAACTGGATTTAACCTATATAGAGAATTATTCTCTCTGGCTGGATATACAGCTGATGTTACTTACATTGAAGATTTTATTCTGGCCGGATAGCACGGAGGGTGTGGAAAGTGAACAGATTACTGCCTTGAAACAGGAAATGGAGAACTCACGCAAAAGTGAGTAGCGGAGGTGCAATATGACATTGCAATTGCTGGTGGCTGCTGTACAAAAGGAGCCACTGGAACTGGCAAAGGAAATGAATATAGGAAGCGATGCCATTATCGTAAGCCAAGGTGGAGAGAACGGGTACC
>CALFMA010000245.1 GCA_937880065.1 uncultured Ruminococcus sp. | reverse complement strand
TCACCTATATAATTTTACCATAGCACGCTTGAAGTGTCAAGAAAAAATGTTCCACATGGAACACTTATAGACGCTAATGAAAAATAATCGGATAATTGACTTATAGCTACATCTGAAACGCCCGAAATAATTCTATAGAATTTTTAAAATTGTTGCATTTATCACTTTTATTTCCACACAAAATGTGGTATAATATGTTCATAAGAAAAGTACAGGAGGTAATTCCAATGAATAAAATTAAAGAAAATGTATACTATATCGGTGTAAATGACCACTTACTCGACCTTTTTGAGGGACAGTATATAGTGCCAAATGGTATGGCTTACAACTCATACATCATTGCTGACGAAAAAATTGCCATTCTCGACACCGTAGATGTGAACTTCGGCGACAAATGGCTCGAAAATATCAAGGAAGTTCTTGGCGATAAGTCCCCCGATTACCTGATAATTCAGCATATGGAACCTGACCATTCCGCTTGTATCGGCGATTTTACAGCAAAATACCCCGATACTACCATTGTAGGCAACACTAAAACTTTTGATATGCTTCGTGCATTCTTCCCCGACCTCACTCTGTCAAATACTCTCGTTGTTAATGACGGCGAAAAACTCTCCCTCGGCAGCCGTGAGCTGACTTTCGTTACTGCTCCAATGGTTCATTGGCCTGAGGTTATGATGACTTATGACAGCTGCGATAAAATTTTCTTCTCCGCTGACGCTTTCGGCAAGTTCGGTGCCCTCGATGTTGAGGAGGAGTGGGCTTGTGAGGCTCGCCGCTACTACTTCGGTATCGTAGGTAAATATGGTATGCAGGTGCAGGCTCTCTTTAAAAAGATTGCAAATCTCGATATTCAGACTATCTGCCCTCTCCATGGACCTATTCTCACAGAAAATCTCGGCTACTATCTCGACCTTTACAACACTTGGTCAAGCTATGGTGTTGAGTCTGAGGGAATTTTCATAGCTTATACGTCAGTTTACGGCAATACTAAAAAGGCTGCTGAACTTCTCCGTGATAAGCTTATCGAAAAAGGCTGCCCAAAGGTTGCTATTGCTGACCTTGCCCGTGAGGATATGGCTGAGGCTGTGGAGGACGGTTTCAGATACGGTAAAATCGTTCTTGCAACTACAACTTACAACGGCGAAATGTTCCCATTTATGAATCAGTATGTTGATGCTTTAGTTGAAAGAAATTACCAAAATCGTACTATTGGTATCATTGAAAATGGTTCATGGGCTGCTATGGCTGCAAAACGTATCAAGGCTAAATTTGAAAACTCCAAAAATATCACTTTTACCAATACTACAGTTACCATTAAGTCTGCTCTTAAACCCGAAAATATTGCACAAATCAACGATTTAGCTGATGAGTTGCTGAAATAAGGTGAAATTATGAAAGTTATTCTTAACCCCGATGAAGCTATTGTAGCTAAAATCAAGGAGGGACTTGAAAAAAAAGACGGCTACTGCCCCTGCCGCCTTGCTAAAACTCCCGAAAATAAATGTATATGTAAAGAATTCCGTGAGCAGATTGCAGATCCCGATTTTGAGGGATTCTGCCATTGTATGCTCTACTATAAGGAGAAATAATATGGCTGAAATTAATATCACAAAAGAAAATTTTGACGAGGAAGTTCGCAATTATAAAGGTATCGTTCTCCTCGATCTCTGGGCTACATGGTGCGGCCCTTGTATGATGATTTCCCCTATTGTAGCGGAAATTGCCGAAGAAATGGCAGGAAAAGTCAAGGTTGGAAAAATTAATGTTGATGATCAGCCTGAACTTGCCGCTGCATTCCGCTGCGAAAGTATTCCTATGCTTGTTGCTGTTAAAGACGGTGCAATTCACAATGTTGCTGTCGGCTACAGAGAAAAAGCAGATATTTTAAAAATGCTCGAAATATAATGATTACACCTCCTCTGAATGGTACATACTATCAGAGGAGGTGATTTTTTTGCTTGGATTTTTATTAGGAACTGTAGTCGGCGGTTCTGTTGGAGTTTTTACAATGTGCCTTTGCTCCGTTGCAAAATCTGCCGATGAAGAAGCGGAATGACCATATATAGCCATTCCGCCATATTTTGACTTTTACTTTTCAGGAACTGCAATAACGTCCTTACGCATATAAGGTCTTAATGCTTCAGGAATTCTAATGCTGCCATCCTCGTTGAGATTGTTTTCAAGGAATGCAATCAACATTCTTGGAGGTGCAACAACTGTATTGTTGAGGGTGTGGGCGAAATATTTGTTTCCGTCCTCCCCCTTAACACGAATTTTCAGACGGCGTGCCTGTGCATCGCCAAGGTTTGAGCAGCTTCCAACTTCGAAATACTTCTTCTGACGAGGTGACCATGCTTCAACGTCAATGCTCTTAACCTTGAGGTCAGCCAAATCACCTGAACAACATTCAAGTGTACGTACTGGAATGTCAAGTGTGCGGAAGAATTCAACTGTATAGCTGTAAAGCTTGTGGAACCAATCCATTGAATCCTCAGGCTTACAGACAACTATCATTTCCTGCTTTTCAAACTGGTGAATACGATATACACCACGCTCCTCAATGCCGTGTGCACCAACTTCCTTACGGAAACATGGTGAATAGCTGGTGAGAGTCTTTGGAAGTTCGCCTTCGGGAACGATTGTGTCGATAAACTTACCAATCATTGAATGCTCAGATGTACCAATGAGATATAAATCCTCGCCCTCAATCTTATACATCATACCTTCCATTTCAGCAAAGCTCATAACACCTGTAACTACGTCGCTTCTGATCATAAATGGAGGAATGTAATATGTGAATCCCTTGTCAATCATAAAGTCACGGGCATAAGAGAGAATGCAGCTCTGGAGCTGTGCAATATCTCCGCAAAGGTAGTAGAAGCCGTTTCCGCTTGTCTTTCTTGCACTGTCAAGGTCAATTCCGTTAACCTTTTCCATAATATCTACGTGGTATGGTACTTCGAATTCAGGTACAGCAGGCTCTCCAAAACGCTCAACCTCAACATTTTCGCTGTCATCCTTACCAATCGGCACTGATTCGTCGATTATGTTTGGAATTACAAGCATGATTTCACGTATATCAGCTTCAAGCTTAACTTCAAGTTCTTCCATTTCTGTTAACTTTGTGCCAAGCTCAGCAACCTCAGCCTTTGCAGCCTCAGCTTCATCTTTCATGCCTTTTGCCATAAAACCGCCAATTTCCTTGCTCTTAACCTTACGCTGATTGCGGAGGTTATCACATTCTACCTTTGTTTTACGGTACTGCTCGTCAAGTTCAATTACCTTGTCAACAAGCTCAATTTTTGAATCCTGAAACTTCTTCTTGATATTTTCCTTTACAACATCAGGATTTGCTCTTAAAAATTTAATATCTATCATCTTTTTTACTCCTTATTCTTCAACTGTCAGCTTTTCAGCTAAGGCAGCTAAATCTTCTTTATTATAAAATTCAAGTATGAGTGCACCTTTATTTCTTCCGTAGTCAACTTTTACTCTACGTCCAAGACGCTCATTAAGTGAAATTTCCATTTCAACAAAATAATTGTCAATTTTCTCATCATTTTTCTTCTGCTGATTTTCAACTGATGTCTGCAACATTCTTTCAAGCTGACGAACAGTCATACCGCCATTTGCAGCACGATTTGCAACGGCAATTTTGATTTCATCATCATCAAAAGTAAGCAGAGCTTTTGCATGGCCAGCGGATAAATCACCATTTTCAAGCAATTTGATTATTTTTTCGGGAAGTGAGAGAATACGAACAGCATTTGCAATAGCTGAACGGGATTTTCCGACAAGCTTTCCAACCTGTTCCTGTGTCATTCCATAATTCTCAATAAGCTCCTGATATCCCTTTCCCTCTTCGATAGGATTGAGATTTTCACGCTGCAAATTCTCTATAATAGCAATTTGCATGGTTTCCATATCAGAAAGTTCTTTGATATTCACGGGAACTTCGTCAAGTCCAAGCATTCTTGCTGCTCGCCATCTACGCTCACCGGCAACAATCTGATATCCGCCGCTATCCATTGGGCGAACAAGAATAGGCTGTAATATGCCGTGTTCACG
>CALFMA010000244.1 GCA_937880065.1 uncultured Ruminococcus sp. | reverse complement strand
TGAGGTATACGTTTGAAAATTCAAGGTGAGATGAGCGTAGCATGAAATATGCGCCTTCTGCCCGACAGTCGTTCATTTTTATGTTGTTACAAAACCAGCCGAATTCGGTAGAATTTATATCACATTTCTTTATTTCAATATTCCCGCATTCGCGAAGTGTTTTAGGGGATATCATTTGGCACTCGGATATCTCTCCCGAGTGCGAGTACCAAAGCGGTGCGCGGCAAAGCTCGGTAAACTGAGAACTGTTCACCTTAAAACCGTCAACGTGCCAAAAAGGATATCTTAAATTGAAAAAGCACTTGTCGGCGGTAACGCCTCGGCTCTCCTTTAGCGCACTTTCGCCGTCGGCTATGCCATCAAAACGGCAATTTTCAAGCTGAACATCGACGCTTGCGTATAGCGCGCGCTCCTCGTCGAAGGATCTATTGATGATTTTTTTCATTGTAATTCCTCCTTGTTTTCTATCTCAACTGCTTTTGCAGAATGAGTACATTATGATTTCTTGTTTTTCTTCCTAACTTCACTCAGTCGCTTTCTGTCCTCGTTGTCAATAAAGTTACTGATCAGAAGCAATGCCATTGTTACAAAGAAAATGATGGTTGCCAGTGCATACATTTTGGGTGTAACGGTTTTCTTGGTCATTCCATAAATGCGGATAGGAAGGGTTTCAAAGCCATTGCCGGATGTAAAGTAACTGATTACAAAATCATCCAAAGAAAGTGTAAAGGCCATAATTGCTCCGGTAATGATACCCGGCATAATTTCCGGAAGTTCTACTTTCAGAAAAGCTCGCATGGGGGTACATCCCAAATCCATAGCTGCTTCCGGCAAAGCCTTGTCCATCTGCTGCAGTTTCGGAAGAACCTGCAAGATGACATACGGTGTGCAGAAAGCCACATGGGCAATCAGCATGGTGAAGTAATTCAGACTGGTAGATGCGCCAAACAGCCTGCCAACGAACACGAACATCAGCATCAGGGAAATACCGGTGATAATATCCGGGTTTGTCATAGGAATATCTGTCACCGTATTCATAGCAGCTCGGTACCATTTGGATCTGAGTTTGTTGATGCCTACTGCTGCTAAAGTACCCATAACGGTGGAAATAACGGTTGCAGATGCTGCAAGAACCAGCGTGTTCTTTACGGACTCCAAAGTATTTCTATCTCGGAGCAATTCTTCATACCACTTCCAAGAGAAACCGGAAAAAACGGACAGGCTCTTACTTTCGTTGAAAGAGAAGATCAGAAGCACCACAATCGGCGCAAACAAAAATCCGAAGATGATTGCACTATATATTTTTGCGGATAATTTCATGTTACTCACCTCCGTAAACATACTTGGCAGCCACATATTTGACGATTGCCATGCCCACTAACAAAATAAGCATCAGAATAAAGGCAATGGCGGCTGCAAAATGAAGATTGTTTGCAACGTACTGACCCTCGATGGCATCACCAATCAGGAAAAACTTGCCGTTACCCAATTTCTGAGAAATATAGAAGGTACTAATGGAAGGAATCAGCACCATGGTGATACCGGACACTACACCCGGCATACTCAAAGGGAAAACCACTCTTCGCAACACAGAAACAGTTCCGCAGCCCAAATCTCTTGCAGCTTCCAACAGTTTTACATCCAGCTTTGCAAGAATCGAATAGATAGGCAGAACCATGTAAGGGAAATAATCGTAGACCATGCCAATGATAACTGCTGTTTCCGTACCGATGACATGGATCGGATTCAAACCAACCTTTGTCAAAATACCGTTGATAATACCCGTATCCTGCAAAATGGTCATCCATGCGTAAGTGCGAATCAGAAAGTTCATCCACATGGGAATCATAATGAGTGTGACCATTGTTTTCTGTGTTTTCTCTTTTGCTCTGGCCATGATGTAGGCGATGGGATAACCCAAAACGAGGCAAGCCAAAGTGGAGATCACCGCCAACTTCAAAGATCTTCCGAAAATCAGCAAATAGGTTCTAACTTCCGTGGTTGTACCATCATCCTGGATCATATTGCTGGTAGCCGTAAAAAATCTGGTTATGTTTTCCGTGGTGAAAGAGAAGCTATTATCGGTAAAAGCATAGTAAGCGACAAAAACCAGTGGAACGATCACGAACAGCAACGACCACACGGAGTATGGGGCGAGTGCTGCACGGTAGGTGCCTTGTGTTCTGGAAATGCACGATTTTTTCATTCGTTTTCTGCACCTCCCGGGTTGGAGAGTTCCTCGAGTTCATTGGAGAAGGAGGAGTAGTCACCGAACATTCCGGAATATTTGGACTTCTTCATAATGTGAATAGCATCCGGCTCCAGAGTGATTCCGATATAGGCACCTTCTTCAACGGGATCGGTAGTTTGAATCATCCACTTAAAGCCTTTAATATCCACGATAGCTTCATTATGGACACCCATAAAAGTAACGGAGGTTACAGTACCGCAAAGCATTCCTCTTTCCGGTGCAACAATGTCAACATCCTCTGGACGGATCACAACATCCACCGGCTCATTGCGAGCAAATCCGGAATCCAGACATTCAAAGGTCTGTCCGGCAAAAGAAACCCGGTAATCTTCCAACATAACGCCGTCGAGGATATTGCTTTCACCGATGAAGTCTGCAACAAAGGCATTCACTGGCTCATTGTAAATATCGCTCGGAGTACCGATCTGCTGGATTTTTCCCTCGCTCATAACCACGATTGTATCAGACATACTGAGCGCTTCTTCCTGATCGTGGGTAACGAAGATAAAAGTAATGCCTGTGTTCTTCTGAATCTTCTTCAGTTCCTGCTGCATATCCTTGCGCAGCTTCAGATCCAAAGCGCCCAGGGGTTCGTCCAACAGCAGAACCTTCGGCTCGTTGACAAGA
>CALFMA010000243.1 GCA_937880065.1 uncultured Ruminococcus sp. | reverse complement strand
GCAAAGGCAGTTATGCGGCTGAAACCCAGCGGATACTTGACAAAGGAAGCAACAAGTGCACAGATTCTGGAAGTGGTGTCTGTGAAAGAATTGCCAGCAGCATCTTATCAAGATGCTCGTGTGGCAGGTATTAGTCCTATGGGCGATTATGTGCTGATGACTAATGGTAGCAACCAAGGTCTGAAGCGCTATGACCTTGCAACAGGTGAATTGACTGTTATTACCGATGCAGAAGGTGCTGGTTTTAATGTTCAATTTAGCCAAGATGGTAAGGAACTGGTTTATCGTGAGCGTTACACCGCTGAAGATAAAAGTCGCTATAGCAATATTATGCACAAGAATCTCGCAGAACAAAAGACGCAGATGATTGCGCAAAAACAAACCAACAACGATATGATGGTAATGCCTGGTAGCAAAGTGGCATTGCAAAACAGCGAGTGCATGATGCACGTGGTAAAGAACGGCAAACGCATCAAGGTAGCTCCTCAAGGCAATGACGTAAACTATATTTGGGCATCGCTGTCACCTGACAAACAAAAAATCGTGTACTACGTGAGCGAAATGGGTTGCTATGTATGCGATATTGATGGTAAGAACAGTCGTTTTATTGGTTGGGATTGCCGCGCACCACAATGGTACAACAACGAGATCATCATCTCGATGAATGACCAAGACGACGGTCACTTCACTACCACATCGGCTATCATGGCGTATACTTTGGATGGAAAAGTACAAGTTTTGACCAGCCCAGATATGGTAGCAATGTATCCATTTGCAGCAGAGGGCAAAGTGGTATTCTCTACCGTACAAGGCAAAACCTATATGTTGGAAGTAAAATAATCGAAAGGTGACAATTATGAAAAAAAGAGTTTTTCTTATAGTTCTTGACAGCTTCGGCGCAGGTGAACTTCCCGATGCAGAAAAGTTCGGTGACATCGGTGCATACACATTAAAATCATGTTATGACACCGGAAAACTGAATGTACCATGTATGCAGTCAATGGGGCTTTTTAATATTGACGGAATTAACTTTGGAAATAAGGTAGCAGAGCCTATTGCAGCATACGGAAAAATGGCTGAGATATCAGCAGGTAAAGATACTACAATAGGACACTGGGAAATATCAGGACTTGTTTCTGAAAATTCTCTTCCTGTATATCCTGACGGATTTCCGGAAGAATTTATAACCGAACTCAGCCGTCAGACAGGACGTAAAGTTATCTGCAACAAAACATATTCAGGTACGCAGGTAATACACGATTACGGACGTGAACACATAAAAACAGGTGCTTTGATAGTTTATACATCTGCCGACAGTGTATGTCAGATAGCGGCTCATGAAGATATTGTTCCTGTTGATGAGTTATACAGATATTGTGAGATGGCAAGAAAAATATTCCCTGTAGGCAGAATTATTGCAAGACCTTTTGAAGGCGAATATCCTGATTTTAAAAGAACTGCAAACAGACATGATTTTTCACTCGAACCATCGGGCAAGACTATACTTGACGCTTTGAAAGAAAAAGGATTTGATACGCTTTCAGTAGGAAAGATATATGATATATTTGCCGGATGCGGAATTTCCGATATGGTCCGCACTACAGGAAATGCTGACGGAATGAGTAAGACCGATATGTTTGCAAAGACTGATTTCAGAGGACTTTGTTTTACAAACCTTGTTGATTTTGATATGCTTTACGGTCACAGACGTGACAGTGAAGGATACACGCAGGCTTTAAATGAGTTTGACAGCTGGCTGTCAGGGTTTATAAAAACAATGAACGATGACGATATACTCATGATAACAGCAGATCACGGTTGTGATCCCGGATTTAAAGGTACAGATCACACAAGAGAATATATACCGTTTCTTATGTATGGAAACAAGGTAGCTCCGCATGATCTCGGAGTAAGAAAATCATTTGCGGATATTGCCTCGACAATTGCGGATATCTTTGATGTTGACTATAAAACCAAAGGCTGTTCTTTTGCAAATCAGACTATAAAATAATAAATAAACTGCAAGGCTTTTTATTTTAAAAATAAAGTAAAGCTTTGCAGTTTTTGTTTTTATATTATATTTTCAATTTCAGACGGAGTATCAACTATAAAATCAGCTCCTGCATTTATAAGTTCAGTTTTCGTGCGAAACCCCCATGTACAGCCTATTGAGGATATTGAGGCATTGTGTGCTGTCATGATATCAACATCAGAGTCGCCTATCATAATAGTTTGTGAAGTTTTAGCATCTGCTTTTTTTATTATTTCAAGGATTATATCGGGAGCGGGTTTGGCAGGGAGTTTGTCTGATTTGCCCATTATTACTTTAAAAATGTCTTTTCCGAATATTTTTTCAACCAGAATTTTTGTAAATTCATGCGGTTTATTTGATGCAACAGCTAGCGATATATTTTTATTTTTGAGCTTATCAAGCAGTTCTTTTATTCCGTCATATGCATAAGTTTTATCCATACAATGAGCGTCATAATATACAGAAAAAAGCTCGTGCAGTTTTTTTATCTGCTCTGTATCCGATGTGTATTTTTTCAATGCACGTTCGCAAAGTTTAACAGCACCGTTTCCGACAAATGTGATGGAATTCAAAGTGTAGTGCGCATATAACGTTTGCTCAATTGCATCATAATTCCACAGATAGCTAAGTCAGTAGATCTGTCTAAGAACTCTTTAGCTCTTCCAGGACCATATTCTTTAACAATTTTATCTAAGATTTTACCTGAAAATGATCCATATGCGCTTTCGTCTATTACACCCTGTACAAGGATACAGTTTTTAATAACAACATCCTTATCTTCGGGAGGGAAGACAACAGGACATTTGGAAATTTCAGCACTATAAGATAAGTTTAAATCATTTGGTA
>CALFMA010000242.1 GCA_937880065.1 uncultured Ruminococcus sp. | reverse complement strand
AGGGAAGATGGAAATATGATTCAGCGCGGCATGAACATTGCCCGTCAGAGGATCCACCTCTGTAATCCGGTCAATTTCATCCCCGAAAAATTCCACACGAACTGCCGTATCGCTTGACATTGCAGGGAAAATTTCCACCACATCTCCACGAACTCTGAAACGATTTCGCTCAAAGGCAATATCATTTCTCTCATAGCGGATTTTCACCAGTTCCGCAATAAGCTGTTCACGGGATTTCTCCATACCCTGACGGACGGAAACCACCATAGAACGGTATTCTTCGGGACTTCCCAGAGAGTAGATACAGGAAACGCTTGAAACTATGATAACATCACGGCGTTCAGCAAGAGCCGTTGTGGCGGAGTGGCGGAGTTTGTCGATTTCGTCATTTACCGCCGATACCTTTTCAATGTAGCTGTCGGTGCTTGCAACGTATGCCTCAGGCTGATAGTAGTCGTAGTAGGACACGAAATATTCCACGGCATTTTCGGGGAAAAACTCCTTAAATTCGGAGCAAAGCTGTGCCGCAAGGATTTTATTATGGGCAAGAACAAGAGTAGGCTTGTTCACTTTAGCGATAACATTCGCCATTGTAAAAGTTTTACCCGAACCCGTTACACCGAGAAGAATCTGCTCCTTTTTCTTTTCGTTAAGACCTTTAACAAGAGCCTCAATGGCTTCGGGCTGGTCGCCTGCCGGGGCATATTCTGAATGAAGTCGGAATTGTTCCATATTTACCTCCTCATACCACAAATACCCCTCGGAATTGTCCAAGGGGTATGTCATTATTTACCGTAACCGTCAGGATTATTCTTCTGCCAGTTCCATGAATCACGGCACATATCTTCAAGTGTAAGCTGTGTTTTCCAGCCGAGAACTTCATATGCCTTGTCAGCATTTGCGTAACACTCAGCTAAATCGCCGTCACGTCTTGCACCGTAAACGTGATTTACCTTGACTCCGTTTACTCTTTCAAAAGTTTCAACGATTTCCGTAACGCTGTATGGCACACCTGTTCCAAGGTTGAAAATCTCAACACAATTATTTTTCAGAATGTAATCAACAGCCTTTACATGGCCTTTTGCAAGGTCGGTAACGTGAATATAATCTCTTGTGCAAGTACCGTCAGCTGTGGGATAGTCATTGCCAAAAATAGTAAGACATTCACGCTTTCCTACGGCAACCTGTGACACATAGGGCATAAGATTATTCGGAATTCCCTGAGGGTCCTCGCCAATCATTCCGCTTTTATGGGCACCGATTGGGTTGAAATATCTCAGAAGAATAACGGATAATTCAGAATCAGCCTTAGCGGCATCTTCGAAAATCTGCTCCATCATAGCCTTAGTCCAGCCGTAAGGGTTTGTGCATACTCCCCTTTTCATCGTTTCAAGATACGGCACGGGATTTTCCTCACCGTAAACCGTAGCACTTGATGAAAAGATAATATTCTTCACATTATACTTATTCATTGTTTCAAGAAGTGAAAGGGTTGTATCAATATTATTTCTGTAGTACATCACAGGCAATTTTACCGATTCGCCTACAGCCTTTAACCCTGCAAAGTGAATTACAGCGTCAATTTTATTTTCCTCAAAGACTTTTTCAAGAAGCTTTGCGTCTTTAATATCAAGTTCGTAAACCTTTATGGATTTACCTGTGATTTTTTCAACTCTTTTTATAGCTTCGGGGGAGCTGTTGCTGTAATTATCAGCAACAACCACATCATAGCCTGCCTCAATAAGCTCAACAGCTGTATGAGAGCCGATATAGCCTGCTCCGCCTGCAAGTAATACTGTCATATTTTCTCCTAATTTATAGCTGATATTCTTAGCTTATACGTTCTGGAACTGCTTATTATCAGCTGAATTTTCGTCAGTTTCCTTTTCCTCATTCTCACATTTTTCAAGAGCCGTCTTGTTGAAATCCTCAGGCTTTACAAATGTGGGAACCATTTTACGAAGTTCCTCAACAACCTTTTCATCATCGTTTGTTTCAGCAATTTCCGTAAGAACATTAAGTCTATCCATAAATGTATCGGTATCAATTTCAATCTGATGACCAATATAAATGAGTTCGTTCTTTGTTTTGCCAAGTCCTTCTTCATTCATAAGAAGTTCTTCCTTGATTTTTTCGCCGGGACGGAGTCCTGTAAACTTAATATCTATGTCTGTATAAGGCTCTTTGCCGTACATACGGATAAGGTTTTCGGCAAGAGTTACAATCTTGACAGGCTCACCCATATTCATTACAAATATCTCACCGCCGTTTGCTATAGCGGCAGCCTCCATAACAAGGCTTACAGCCTCGGGAATAGTCATAAAGTAACGGATAATATCCTTATGTGTAACAGTAACGGGGCCGCCCTTTTCAATCTGCTTCTTGAAAAGAGGGATTACAGAGCCGTTTGAACCGAGAACATTTCCGAAACGTGTTGTTACAAACTCTGTACCGCTTGTATTTGTCTGTGCAAGATATGTTACAATCATTTCACAGCAGCGCTTTGAAGCTCCCATAACATTTGTGGGATTTACGGCTTTATCGGTGGAAATCATAACAAATTTCTCTACGTTATACTTCTGTGAAAGAGTTGCAACATTAAGTGTTCCCACAACATTATTTTTAATTGCCTCCGCAGGAGAAACCTCCATGAGGGGAACGTGCTTGTGTGCAGCTGCATGGAATACAATTTCAGGACTGAACAGCTTGAAAATTCTTTCCATTCTGTCGTAATCACGGACAGACGCAATAAGAGTTACAAGATTAAGGTCCTGACCATACTCCATATGGAGTTCCTGCTGTATTTCATATGCGTTATTTTCATAGATATCAACAATAACAATCTGCTTAGGGTCATACTTGGCAATCTGACGAACAAGCTCAGAACCGATTGAACCGCCGCCGCCTGTAACCATACACTTTTTGCCATTAATAAAATTCTTAATATCTTCGTTATCAAATTTTATGGGATCACGTCCGAGAAGTTCCTCGATATTAATATCTCTTACCTGATTGAGAATTGAGGACTTTCCGCCGAGAATAAGAGAACCGATAAAAGGAACGATTTTCAGCGGAAGCTTAGTTTCATTGCATATATCAATGATTTCTTTTCTTTCCTTTTCGGATAAGGACGGTATAGCAAGGATAATAACCTCTATGTCAAGCTCCTTGGCTTTTTCAATAATAAGGTCATTTCCGCCAATTACTTTAACACCATGTAAAAATGTACCCCATTTGCTTTTATCGCTGTCGATAATACAAACAGGATCATATTTTGCTGCCGACTTATCCCCCTCATACGGAGAATCCTTAGCATTGAAAATCTCGTTAAGCAAAGTATTTGCCGCTTTGCCTGCGCCGATTATCATCGTTCTTTTTGAAGAAAATTCAGTTCTCATAACGGCTACATTCCCATTCCTTAAATATATTTATACTTTTTTCCCGAAAATACTGTTGATACACTACAGCGGAAATATTACAATAAAATGTCCTTAATCTTCATCGGGCAATAAGCACATAAACCACCGTCAGCCTTAAAAACTGTTCAGAAATTGCTGATTTCATTTCAGAAAAACTGCAAAAGCATTATCATACCGCTTAATTATTTTCAGGAAATAATCCGCAAGTGATGTCAGGAAATTCCAAACAAGTCTGTATATAGCCGAAAATCAGCCACTGTCAGGCGACGCCATTTTTTTACCGCTGCATATACGTATATACTATATTATAACTTGAATATTAAGAAAAAGCAAGTCAGAAATAGTTATTCCATATATTTTCAGCAGTTTATACAATCTTTATTATACTTCCACAATTAATTTAGACAGGCTTTTTTCACGCTAAAAAGCTGCCGTATTACTACGACAGCTTTATGGGCATCTCTAAAAACCCCTTTTGAGAAAAAACAGCTATGCACGTCATCTGCTTCGTCAACCTCCCTTGGAGTGCGACAGCACGCCTTCGGAAGGTTTCCTTACAGCTGCCGTACCTATCTGCTTTTTCTTTAATCAAACGAGTTTTTAGAGATGCCCTTATGAATTTTTATGAAATTATGCTGTTACAATTGAGTTATCCTTATGGAGATTGAGCTTTTCAACAGCCTGTTCACGCATTTTGTATTTGAGGATTTTACCTGCGGCATTCATTGGGAATCCGTCAACAAAATCAACGTATTTCGGACACTTATGCTTTGCCATACGGTCAAGGCAGAACTGCTTGATTTCGTCCTCTGTAGCAGTTACACCCTCCTGAAGAATGATACAAGCCATAATTTCCTCACCGTAGTCAGCACTTGGAACACCGATAACCTGAACGTCCTTAACCTTTGGGTTTGTATAGAGGAAATCCTCGATTTCCTTGGGGTAAATATTCTCACCGCCACGGATAATCATATCCTTGATTCTACCTGTAATCTTGTAATAGCCTTCGGAAGTTCTTCTTGCAAGGTCACCTGAATGGAGCCAACCTTCTTCATCGATAGCAGCAGCTGTAGCTTCAGGCATCTTGTAGTAGCCCTTCATAATATTATAACCTCTTGCGCAGAATTCGCCGTCCATATTGTCGCCTAATTCTTCGCCTGTTTCAGGGTCAACAATCTTTGTTTCAACACCGAACAGTGATGCGCCTACCGTATTTACACGGATGTCGATGCTGTCAGTGGTCTTGCTCATTGTTGTTGCAGGGCTTGCCTCGGTCTGACCGTAGGTGATGCAGATTTCGGGCATA
>CALFMA010000241.1 GCA_937880065.1 uncultured Ruminococcus sp. | reverse complement strand
GAAGAAAAGCTATTATATCTTTTTCTTTTAATTCCATAACATCACCAACTTTAAGTATTTTTTCTTCAGAAATTTCAAAATGATACGTATTATTTGCTGTAACAATATACTTAGGTATTTCGTGTTCTTGTTGTAAAGGAATACATTTTTCGATTAAACCTAACATTCCACTATAAATACCATTCCCTCGTCGGAATTTACGGCGCGTACCGTGCCTCTGTGGTAGCCTACGCCGTGCTTTACTATGGATAAACCAAGTCCCGTTCCCTTGATTTTCTGTGAACGGCTTTTGTCAACTCTGTAAAATCTCTCGAAAATTCGGTCAATATGCTCATCGGGAATACCAATTCCCGTATCAGTTACCGTTATTACCGCTTTCATAGGTATATGAGAAATTCTGACAGTATATCTTCCGCCCTCTTTGTTATACTTTATGGCATTTTCGCAGAGATTGTACAGCACTTCGCTTAAAATAGTACTGTCCCCGAAAATCGTCACCTGCTCGCCTATAAGTTCTGCGGTAACTGATTTTTCCTCCGCCGTTCTTGAAAGTCTGCCGATTATTTCCTCTGCAAGGCTGTATAGTTCAACTTCTTCCCATTGCCTTGGAGCATCGGCTTCATCAAGCCTTGACAGGGAAACTATGTCATTTATAAGGGAAATCAGCCTGTCAGCCTCTCTGCGGATATTTCCGCCGAATTCAGCTACATTTTCCGCTTTTACCATATTATTCGCAAGCATATCGGATATGCCGTAAATGGTTGTCAGAGGAGTTTTCAGTTCGTGGGACACATTTGAAGTAAATTCCCGACGCATTTTTTCAAGTGCCTGTTCTTCCGTAACGTCAAGAATAAACACTACAACTCCATTGAGAGTTTCAGTTATACAGGCAGGACTGGCAATAATTTTTCTGTCGCCATTGTCGGATTTTATAACAATTTCAGAACGTCTGCCGCCCATTGCGTCCTGTATGCAACGTCTGAACGGCTCGTCATTGCTGAGGGCATAAACGCTTTGCCCCTCGCAAACAGGCTCACTCCCCATAAGTGTATATGCGGCGGAATTGCAGGAAAGAATTGTAGTTTTTGAGTCGGCTATAACTATTCCGTCATTCATATTTTCCGTAATAAGGCTGAACTGCTCACGGCTGTCCGTCAGCTTTGTCATATATCGGTTTACCCTGCCATTCTGCTTGTGCAGCTGTTCCAGCAAAGGTGCGAGTTCCTTGTATGATTTGTGGAAATTAGGCTGTGAAAGGTTGATTTCCTTAATTGGTCGGACAATCTTCGCTGCGGCAATTAAGGAAAAAACCACCGTTAAGATAATAATTAACCCTAACCATAGCCATACCCCTCCTGTATATCCGCCATTTATAAGAAATGCAGCTGATGTGGCTAAAACAGCAATAAGGGCAGTTGAAAAAATGCTTATAAAAATCCGCTTACTCATTTTCTCCCCCTATTTTGTACCCAACTCCACGAATTGTTTCAATAAGTTCTCCACAGCTGCCTAACTTTGAACGGAGAGAACGTATATGCACATCAACAGTTCGGCTTTCACCTGCGAATTCATATCCCCATATGCGGTTCAACAGTTCGTCACGAGTAAATACCTTGCCCCTGTTTTTCATAAGCAGGCTCAGCAGGTCGTATTCTTTAAGGGTAAGTGAAATTTTCGTTCCCTGTGCCGTTACTTCGTGCATATTCGGCTTTATGGAAAGTCCTCCGATTGTAATTGAATCCGACGCAGAATTGCTGTTTCCCGCACGGCGTAGGAGCGCTTTTATACGTGAAATAAGCTCCATAGTGCCGAATGGCTTTGATATGTAATCATCAGCACCGCTGTCAAGTCCGTTTACCTTGTCAAATTCCGTACCCTTTGCGGTCAGGAGAATAACCGGCAGTTTCTCGGTTTTCGGGGAATTGCGAAGCTTTTTCAGAATGGAAATTCCGTCCTCCTCAGGGAGCATAACGTCAAGGAGAAGCAAATCGGGAATATTTTCGGAAAGGGCAGAAAAAAATTCAGATGGAAGTTCAAATCCAATTGCCTCAAATCCCGAATTATTAAGGGCATACAGGACAAAATCCCTTATGCCGCCGTCATCTTCAAGCATATAAATCATAGTTTCACCTTCTGTTTATTGATAGGGCAGCTAATTCGTGAAAATCTATACAAGCAGAAAAATTCAAGAGTTAGCACATCAATAATATTATATAACATTTCGTGAGAAATTTCAAGACTCAGCAGCATGTATACATATCGGCTCTTATTGCTCCGCAATAATCTTTCAAAAAATTATCACCTTAAAATCATAATATATGCTTGAATTTCATTTAAAATTGTAGTATAATGAAATAGATAACATTAATAATACGGAGGTCTGTATGAACTTGAAAAATACATTAGCGGCAATTTCGGCTCTTGCCTTAGCCCTTTGCTGCGTATCCTGTGAAAAAAAAGAGGAAGTTGTGGCTTCACTTCCCGAAATGACAGAAAAGGGTGTCAGCGAGCTTATTTCCCCTGCTGAAGACAGCGAGGAATATTCCCTCGGCGAATACTATTTCAGCCCCAACGGTGTAAAGCTTTATTTCGGTGATGACACTATCCCCAATGAGCTTATGCTTGCCCTTGAAAGTTATTTCCTCACTCTGCAAAACGAAGATTTTGAGGGATATAAAAACTCTCTTTATCCTGATTATGCCGAGAGATACGACAAGTATCTCCGTGAAGAGTACAGCGGCACTATGGAGGGCAGTGATGAATATACGCTGGAAAACAGCTTTGAAATGCAGTGTGCAAATCTGCGGAATATGCTCATTGATACAATAACGTATGAGTCCGAAACTGAGCAAGAATTAAGCGGCAATTATAAAATAACACGTATCAGAGCCGAGCGTCCTGTTTTTGAGGAGGGCGAAACCGAAGAAAGCTACATTGAAAGCTTTTTCAGCTATCTTAGTGAAACCCTTGATGTCGATTACCAAAAGATTGTAACCGATGATGCTGACGGTGTTGAGTGCCTGACTTTTTTCGTCATAGTTGAAGGAGAGGACGGACAAGAGCATAAAATAGTAAACGAAATGAATATTTTTTTCGTACTTAAAGACGGAAAATACTACACATTTGGTTAAGGAGAGAGAAATATGAAAAAATTACTTTGTTTCGCACTTTCCGCAATTATGTTATGCGGAATGACAAGCTGCGATGACCATGACCATTCACACGCAAATATGGTCGGCAATGTTGACGATGAAAAAGGCGATGTAAAACAGGAAGATATGCCCTATGGTGCTACAATTTACGAAC
>CALFMA010000240.1 GCA_937880065.1 uncultured Ruminococcus sp. | reverse complement strand
TCATTTAACGGTGATGTTGTCCTGACAATGGGCAGTAATGGTAACATTTCCCTCATTGTAAAGTGACAGCTTATTGCCGTTGCCGCTTGCTTTGCTGTAATCGCTGGATTCAAGCCAATATATCTGAAGCGATTTTCCTTCGGGGGATTTTACGTCAATATTAAAGCTGTTTCCTGCGTAGAACTCTGATTTATCGGGAGTAATCAGCTGGTATGACGGAGTCGTGGCAGTTGTGGTGGTAGTGGATTCTGTAGTGGTAGTCGTAGTAGTTGTGGTGGTAGTCGTTGTTGTCGTAGTGGTAGTAGTTGTCGTAGTAGTCGTTGTTGTGGACTCTGTAGTTGTGGTAACGGGAGCATTAACTTTTACGTAAAAAGATGAATTTACAGAGCTGTCATCGGCGTCATGGACATATATTAGATACCCGCCCTCTTTGTTGGGGTTATATCGTGAGGTGTCAACAATAAAATCATCGCTTGTAATCGGTTTATCCTTGACTTTATAATAATTCTCGTTTGAATAAATAGAAGCTGTTATATTTGACAAATCAAGTGCTTCGCCGAATTCGTATTCATTTTTGATTGGCTGATTAATTGCCAGATACCAATTTGTGACTTTGGTAGTGGTAGTTGTTGGTTCTGTGGTCGTAGTGGTGGTAGTTGTCGTCGTTGTTGTGGTAGTCGTCGTTGTTGTAGTGGTAGTTGTTGTGGTTGTCGTGGTAGGTTGGATAGTTGTAGTTGTCGTTGTAGTGGTTGTGGGAGGACTTGTGGTCGTTGTCGTAGTTGTGGTGGGTTTGGTAGTAGTTGTAGTTGTGGATGTTTTGAAATATTCGTCCATATAATCTATCTTGAACGATTTGGTACGGGAGTTTCCGTTGCGGTCTGTGGCGGTTACTTCGTATGTTCCGTCACAAGGAATATTAAAGGTTGCATAGTTACAGTTGTTATAAACTTTGTCACCCATCTGTATAGAACAGATTTCATTTGTTTTAGTCGTTATATTTATTTCCTGACCCTTATATTGGGTAGGCATAGGAATAAATATAGATAACTCCGGAATGGTTTTATCGTTTTTGTCAACTGATTCATTTACATCTGTAATTTCTAATCTGTAACCGAAATTAGTATCTGTTGTATAGATATTAAACTGATATGTACCATTTCTTGGGAAAATTAGGGTAAATTTATCAACTTGTTTCTGTTCGAAATCCAGAACTTCAGCTTGGACCATACTGCCGTCGGGATTAGTAAATTCCGCTGAAACACCTGTAAGGTACTCGTCAAGTTTGGTGGTAACGCTTTCATAGTCGGTAGTATTTAAGGTATATCCTGTTGTATCAATTTTAGCCCATACATCGTAGGCGAGTTTGCGGTAGTTGTATGATGATGAAAGTGAGGAATTCTCTTCTAAAGAAGCTGTCGTGTGATACCCTTTTTTGTTGTTAAGAATTGAATCCGTGGTGTCGGGGGAAACAGTAAAAGCTGCACTTCCTGTAAACAATGTAGGAACGGAAGTGGAAGCTGCTATTGCTCCGCTCAGAATAAAGCTTAGTGCTTTTTTTAGTATACTCATAGTATCCTCCTTGAAGCATTACATCAGGGAATCCTATTAGAGAATCCCTTAACTGTAAAAAAATATACGAGTTTTTCAGATATCATTTAATACAAATAGTATTATCGAAGAAAATAAATACAATCAGTCGTTTTTTGCGGAATTCAACTGCGATAATAACGATATATCTGCATTAATTGAAATTTACATATCAATTATACCATTTATTGCGGAATATGTCAACAATTAAATTATGAATTGTCAATTAAAATTTCGGTTGTTTTTTTACGGAAGGGATAATTTGATTTTAGCGTCAAACTGCTGAATAGAAATTGCATCGTTGATTGTAACTCCGCTGCCCGGGTCAAAACAATCGGCATTTCTTACGCCTTTTTCATTGAGTTTGTATTTATCCGGATTTGCAAGAAACTGTAGTATGGCTGCGGCATCAGCAATTGTAACCTTAGCATCGCAATTCGCATCGCCGTAAAGTATTTTTTCGGGCGGTGCGGTTGTAGTAGTGGTTGCAGTAGTTGTTGTCTTGGTGGTAGTTGTGGTTGTCAGTTTATTAAAAACATCTATAGTAAAAGGCATTTCTATAGTGTTTCCGTTTACATCGGTTGCAGTTACTCGATATACGCCGTCGCTAAATACTCTGCAGCTTGCGCTGTTGCTTAATTTGTATTCAATTCCGCTGATTCGCATATAGCACACTTCATCGGAAGTTATGGTAACAGTCAAGCCGTTTATAGTAGTGTATTCATCGGGTTGAGCGATGTTAACTTTAAGCTGCGGAGGTGTTTTGTCTGATTGATTGTAGGGAAAGCAAGCTTCGGTTACTTCTACAGGGTACAGCATATCGCCTCCTGTGGTAGTGCGTACATCTAATTTATACGTACCATTTACGGGAAATGCAACGTTGAGGAAATCCATTTGTGCAGGGGCAAAGTCAATAATATCCGCATAAATGTATGAACCGTCGTTGTTGTCTATGTAAGCGGATACGTTTGTAACCTTTTCATCAGAAGGGGTTTTGATAGAGGGTGTGTCTTTTAATGAAAAACCTTCTGTATCGACTTTCACATACATATCATAGACTGCTTTGTGACCGTCAAGAGGTGATTTCGATGAATTATGCACCGTATAACAGCTTGTGTTAAGCAGTTCAAAACCTTTTAATTCTGTAATGTCGGTGTTTGTGCGTATGGCGTTTGCCATTGGCTGAGCCTGAGCAGAAATACATAAAATTCCGCTTAATAAGCAGGAAGTGGCTTTTTTGTAAATTTTCATAAAACCTCCGAGAACAGGGTGAACGATTTGATTTCACTCTGTATTCCGCAATTTATATATCTTATTGCTTACCAAAAACTTTAAACGTAAATTTAAGAAGCAATTGCGGTATTGATATTTAAAATTTTCCCCACTTCTATTATACCATTAATGTGAAAAAAGTCAACAAAATACCGTTTGCAAACGATAATTTTGTTGACTTTGTGTAATTCCGAGCTTTTTTTTAGTAATATTCACTAAGCGAAAATAGCCTTAGAATTTCTTTTGTTGATTTTCGCTGAATATTTTATGCGGATTTGTTTTTCTTGATTTTCTTTTTTCTGATTTCGTTGCTGTTGAACTCATCGGGAGTTATAAATGTAGGCACCATTTCGTGGAGAGCCTTAATTGCAACAATTTCATCATTTTTAATTGCGGCATCACGGAGTTTACGCAGACGCTGGGGGAATGTTATATTGTCAATTTCAATCTGCTTGCCAATGAAGATAAGCTTATTGCTTGTCTTTTTCAGACCTTCTTCATCCATAAGGAGTTCCTCTTTGATTTTTTCACCGGGACGCAGACCTGTGAAAATAATCGGAACATCTATGTATGGCTCTTTTCCGTAAAGGTGAATGAGGTTTTCGGCAAGAGTCACAATCTTGACGGGCTTACCCATATCGAGAACGAAAATTTCGCCGCCGTCAGCAATTGAAGCCGCCTGTAATACAAGGCTTACAGCTTCTGGAATTGTCATAAAGTATCTGATAATGTCACGGTGAGTAACGGTAACAGGCTTTCCTTCTTCAATCTGCTTCTTGAAAAGAGGAATAACAGAGCCGTTTGAGCCGAGAACATTTCCGAAACGAGTTGTAACAAATTCTGTAGGGCCGTCATTCTGCTGTGCAAGGTACTGAACAATCATTTCACAGCAGCGCTTTGAAGCACCCATAACATTTGTGGGATTTACAGCCTTGTCCGTTGAAATCATAACGAATTTTTCAATTTTGTGGAACTGTGCAAGAGTTGCCACATTGAAAGTTCCGATTACGTTATTTTTGATAGCCTCCATAGGCGAATCTTCCATAAGAGGAACGTGCTTATGTGCGGCAGCGTGGAATACAACGTGGGGCTTGTACTTTGTGTAAATCTGGTTCATACGGTAATAATCACGGACAGAAGCAATAAGCACAGTAAGGTCAAGTTCGCTGTTGTACTTCATTTTCAAATCCTGCTGAATTTCGTATGCGTTATTTTCATAAATATCGACAATAATAATCTTTTTGGGGTTATAACGTGCAATCTGGCGGACAAGTTCCGAACCGATTGAACCGCCGCCGCCTGTAACCATACAAACCTTGCCGCTGATAAAGTTCTGAACTTCGCTATGGTCAAAGGTAATGGGAGGACGGCCGAGGAGTTTTTCGAAGTTGATTTCACGAACCTGATTAAGGAGTGAACTCTGGTCATTGAAAATGAGATTTCCTATGAAAGGCAGCTCACGGGTTTTAATTCCTGTTTCGTGGCAAAGGCGGAGAATACGAGTTCTCTCATCGCCGATACAGGAGGGAATAGCTACGATAATGAGGTTGATGTTATACTCTTTTGCGTATTTTTCGATTTCATCGGTTGAGCCAACAATTTTGATACCGTCAATTGATGTGCCGACTTTATTCTTGTTGTCGTCAATAATACACACAGGCTCATAGAGTGAAGCAGGATTTTCCTTTTCATTTCTTTCGTGGGAACTTTTGATTTCTTCAAGAATCATTTTGCAGGCACGTCCGCCGCCGATAATCATTGTACGGGGAGCAGATGATGAGGAAGATGTGCTTTTTGTGTTATTGCTGAGAATTTTATGAAGAATAATTCTCGCTGTTAATACACCGACAGCTGAAATTGCACAATGGGTAATGGTGAAAGTAGGGGAGAGCGGCTTTCCTGATGAGATAAAGTGGAAAATCCACATTGCACCAATTCCGAGGAAAACTCCCGGGAGGCAGCAGATGTAGTCCCGCTTTCTTGAATAACGCCATAATTTGCTGTATGCACCGCAAATATAGAGGAACATAACGCAGCAGAATGAGCCGAGAATAATAGGTGTAAGCATCTCCGAGGAAGAAAGAATTGAGTTGAAGAATGAGAAGAAATAGTTTGTAACAAGTGCGGAGAAAACGACGATGAAAGCGTCAGTAAACGCTAAGAGCGTTTTTTTGATAACGCTGTCGGAAAGTTTGGTTTTCATAAATACTCCTTTTCAGCAGGATTTGTCACCAATTAAAAGAGAGGAATGGCAAATCTGCATTTTTTGTTGAGATTTCAGAGAATTCTGCATCATCTGAAAAATCTATAGGACAGCTATAAAATCCGTTTGGTTAAAGGAAAAACAGATAGTATGGTAGCTGCTTTTCCTCAAAAAGGGTTTTATAGCTGTCTTATATACCCTTATTGATTATTATAACACTATAAAACAAATATGTCAAGAGAAAGCTAAAATTAGCAAAAAATACACATTATGGTTGAAATTATGCTGAAACTGCGATAAATTGGTGAAATCTTAGTGTCTGAAATCCGCATGTCGAAAAATATTTTTTGTTTTGTAAATAAGAATTTTGAATTTAC
>CALFMA010000239.1 GCA_937880065.1 uncultured Ruminococcus sp. | reverse complement strand
GCTTGTCTTTAAGGGAATCCTCCGCTGTAAGTTCTCTTGCGGAATCAGCCCATACGATGCCGATGTTCTCTTTGTTTGTTCCAAACACAATATCCGGCATAGTATCAAAAGTACCGTCATCTGCAACAGGAACCGGCTCTGCCCAATTTCCGTTTTCATCACAGATTGAATAGAACAGACACATATCATTTGCGGGAAGCTCGGAATCCGTTCCTCTGTTTGCTATGAATACAACAAACTTTCTACCGTCACCCAAATCAAGAATTTGGGGGCGAGTTCTATCTGCAGCATCGTTTAGAAGGGGTTGCATATTCACAGCTTCAGGCATACCTCTTAGCATTTTCATTCCAAAGGTGGACATATCATCCGTTCCTGCACCATAATCCGATGTTGATGTGCCATCATTATTATTAATTTCTGTGGTATCACGAGCAGCAGACCTCAGACTCAACGGTACGCTTATCTTATCATTAAGGAATGAAACATGGATAGCGTTTTTTAAACTACCGACTCCCTGTGTGAATTTAGCAATGTTTATATCGATTGAGCCAAAAAACAAGTCGAATCCGATACCGCCTCCTGCAGTCCATAATAAACCCTCTCTTGCACCGGTTTCGAACTGCAGACCCAGATCAACAAAGCCTCTTGTACTGAGAACACCGTTCATACCGGCACCGGCCTGCAGTTTACCCTTGATAACCATATCAGTTAAAGTCTCCCAGTCAGTTCCTTCAGCAGCATCATCAATAATGCTCTTTATGTTGCCGCTGTATGATTCAAAATCTGTACTGCTGAGCATACCGTCTTTGGTCCATGAGTTTGTTAAGTTAACCTGGATTGTTGCTGTAATGTTTAAAAAAGTAGGAACAGAACCCAAAAGGGAATACTTGGTAGATACTACGGTTGCTGTAGCACCTACTGCGAAAGATGTACGGAAATGTTTGAATTCCTGCGTTTCAGGGTTGAGGATATAATCAAAAGTAAAACATATAATTGCGGATATAGTACCCAAACTTTTATCCAATGCCGTAGCAGCATCTTTTGCCTGCTTTGAATAATCAGCGTGAATCTTCTTATATTGTTCTATCGTCCTTGTAATGTCAGTAAGCTGCGCCACGCTATTGTCAACATCCTTTTCATTTCCTTGAGCATGTGCCAGATTAATAATTTGTTGCAAAGTTCGTAACGAATTATCATAGTCATCTTTAGAGGACTTTTCTAGCAAATTTGTAGTATGCGCCTTGTCTACAGCACCCTTAAAGTCTTTATATCCCTTTAATTTCTGCGCTGTTGTCATCGAAGGCGTATTTGTCCAGGAGCCTGCTGCATTTACCGCAAATGTTAATCCCGTTCCGTCTGCCCATTTTGTTTTTTCAATCTTCAAAAGTTTGGAGTTGACAGATGGACTGGCTTTTCCGATAAGAGGAATGTCTACTGTTGTAATATCATCTAAACTATATTCCTTTGGAGCGATAACCGCATTTTCAACATAGAAGACTATTCCGGTATCCACCTTTGGATATACGATTGCCTCTGATGCCTCTGTTCCGTCAATTGTTTCTTCGTCAACAAGGTATACACTTACACGGTCGCCGTTATATGCATTTTCGGGAAGTGCGTCAATCTTGCATGAATAAACATTTGAACCAGTCATTTCGGGATATGCATCATAGGATGACACAATACCGTTTGTGGTGCGAATCTGGAATACCGCTTTCTTTATCTTTCTGCCATTGGAATTTACAACGGCACGGATTGTAAGATTATCGTCAAAAACACGGATAGAGTTTTCTCTTAAATCTATCTGCTCGTTGTTTGTGCTCTTGTCATAATAATAAGATATTCCGCCTTCGGGGATATAAGGGAGATTTGGTGAATACTGCAGACAGAATTCCTCTGCGCCTACAGTTACTTCCTTACCATTCGTACCTTTTGCGGGGAGCTTTACGTTTATGATATCCTCGGTATTTGTTCCGTTGGTAACCAAAAGGTTTATATATACATTCTTAAAGCCCTGAATTGCATCAAATTCAAAGTTTCCGTTTTCGTCAGTAATATCAATGGCAGTATCAACAACGGTAACAGTTTCCTTAACGCCATTTACTGATGTTTGTTCGATTTCCCTTTCGCCACTACCCATGATTACACTGTAGCCCTGAGCGCCCTCTTTGGAAAATTCAAGTCCGTTTGACAAAATCGGCTTGTAGGATGTCTTTACAGAGCCTTTAATTTTGTATTTTCCAACATTAGCTGCCTTAGCTTGATAAGCTGCAAGGTTTATTACATTGTCGCCCGGCATAGAGCGAGCCTTGAAGTAGTACCTGTTTGTTATATACTTATTGCCCGTCATTTTGTCGGTTATATACGGGAAATATGTGAAACTTTTGTTAGACCGGTTATTCTTCCATATAACATCAAGATAATAAATTTTTCCAACCTCAGGCGTCATCTGTTCAAGCACGGTTTCCTTTTCGGGATGAAGCTTCAGGATTGTTTTACCTGCAAATTCAGGATAAGGAGCAAGCTCTTCTTCTGTGAAAACATTGTTTCCAATTTCAAAATATTTCATAGCACCTTCAGATCTGGTAATCTCAATACAGTTGTTGATTTGAGAAATTACAGGTCTTATGGTGTATTTATTTCCGGGTAGCAGTACAAGTGTTTTTGTATCACGTATGGTGTTGAACACACCGTCATTTACCGAAACCTCGTAGCCTTCCGCCTTATAGGAATCATCATACGGCTCACCTGTAAGATCAAGTGAATCACCTGCATGGAAGCGATGCTCTCCAAGAGAAAGTTCCTGCCACTTAAAGCCGCCAAGAACAACATTCATGTCTGTTCCTTCAGTATATGGCTTTACAACGGTAACATCCACATCATAATAATCTACAATCGGAGTAAATTTAAGTTCCTGATGGTATGCTTTTCCACCGTCACTGATAACTCCCGGTGTCTTGTCCTGAGAGTTTTTCTCGTTCTGTACCGATTCTATCCATGCAGAAAAATACTTGTCTATCGGTATTGTATCAAGGTTGCTGTTTACCTTTTTCTTGACAGATTCCACAGCAGCACTTGTAAATGACAAAGATGTAGTACTTGCATTGGCTTTCACCTTAGAATCAAGGAAGCTAAAATAATCAGCAGGATAGCTCTTGTTGATGTAAGCCGAAGATGACCCTATACGGATTGTATACCCCGTTATTTTACCGAATTTTCCGTTTACACCATTTACACGGTTATCGCTGACACTGAACACAAGATTGGATTTTTTCTCATCATCATTGATGAAAATATCCATATTTTCTCTGTTTCCGAGTATCTGTGCTCCGCAGTTTACATTTACCTGAGCAGGAATATAGCCGGTAGTTACAGCTTCCCCTGTTTCTGAATTAACACCGGTAATAAACTGCTTTTCGGTAGGATATGTAACACTTATGCGATACTTCTTATAAAACGCCGCAACACCGTAGAATTTGGTTCTGATTTTAGGCGTTCTGCCCGTATACTTATCCACCGCAGCAACCTTTACGCACATAGCGTTAAGAACATCTTTAATCTGAACGGCAGAATCCATACTTGTTTCTTTTGAAAATTTGCCTGTTCTCACACCCGTACCAATTAAACCTTGTTCAAGGGCCTTTTTATTTAAAGCTCTGTCATAAACATCCATTGAGGATAACTGGCTGTCTTTTACAATGACATTGCCGAAAGTTCTGTCTTGCTCCCAATGCGGGATCAAATACTGATAGTACGGACCTTCTATTTTGGTATCAGCATTAGCATTACTGTATGTATACATACTACCGGTTCTTTTTGTGTAAGAATGGTAATACTCCAACTGACCGTTACCGGTGGCGAAATCACCTACGGTGTTCGGCCCTGAATAGAAGGAATTATAATTACCCTTATTGGAAGGCTTGGTGCCGGTACTGTTATCTCTGCTGTAGTTAAATATTCCGCCTTTACTGTCAGGAGCAGAGAAATAGTACTTACCTACCAGAAGATGAGGATCATAGCCGGTATCATATATTTCTCCGACTATATCGCCGGATTTGTATTTTACTGTATATGTTTTGTCTTTAACCGTAATGGAGAATTCAAGTCCATCATTAGCGGCTGCAAAAAGAGCAATACCTGCACTTTCGTCAATCTTGGCGGTAGCCTGACTTAAAGCACCTGCTTCACAACCTGTAAAATCTGAAAGTGTGAGCTTGAAATCGCCTTTTCCGCCAACAATAATATCTACTGTTTTTTCCTTTTCATAGGGTGCAAAAACAATCTCACCATATATACTTTCATAGTGTACATCTGCAATCGCACTGCCGTCTGTTGTCTCTAATATACATGTTGCAGGCGAATACTCTGCACCGTTTCTTTTTACGGTTACACTTACTATTCCGTCCTTTGATTTGTATTCATCCGACGAAAAGGTTATCTTGGGAAGCACCACAGGTTCATCATCTGTGATGATTACATTTGTTGCAGTCATCTCAGAAAGCTCGGCTCCTTGCGGCTCTGTCATAAGAAGAGTGAAATATTCTTCACCTTCTGAAATGCCGTCATCCATAATACGTATATTAACATATTTAACTTCCTCACCAGGGGCAAAGGTTAAAACAGTTTCAAATGAATAATTTACATATTCAAATATATCGCCAAGCAGTTCATCCCTGACAATATCGCCAAGTTCGTTATACACTTCTGTTTTCTGAATCTCTCTGGTGGGTTTTCCTGTCTGTGCCTCTTTTTCTAAAGCAAGTTTGCTTTTGCCCGAGGTTTCTTCAACTTCAATTTCAGGCACAACCGCAAAATATTCCTTGCTTTCATCAGGAGTTTCTTCTGTATTATCAGTTTCTGTTTCGACTTCGGTGTTAACAGTTTCATCAGCTGTTTCTTCTTCGACTTCAGCATCCGGAGAATCGGGATCATCGTCTGTCAGCACATCGCTGTTTTCTTCGATTGTTTCTCCAATTTGCTGACTGCCGTCCTCTATTTCGTTCAGAGCGGAGTCATCTATGATTGACTCCTCGCCGGTCATTGCCAGTTCAATAAGAGTTTTGTCTCTCTCTATGATTTCTATACTATCGCCTATAATACTGTAATCCTTATTATAAAGTGCTGAAAAATCAAGAGTTCTGAGCACTACTGATGCTTCCTGCGAAACATCACCGCTTCTTAAAATCGGAAATGCATATACTTTGTCATTTTCGTCAAACACCGGTCCCGGTGCACCAAAGTAAATAATATTGCCATCAAATTCCTGCCGTGTAATTCCTATTGTTTCGTATGGAACTTCTGCTTTCGCAAAAGCAGGTGCACTTATGGACAGCAACATGCTCAGAACCAAAACCAGCGCAACTAGTGGCCTAGATTTAAACAT
>CALFMA010000238.1 GCA_937880065.1 uncultured Ruminococcus sp. | reverse complement strand
TACTGACTTCGTTTTCAGACGGAGTCAGTTTTATTTTTGGGGAACTCATTTAGAGCTGCCCTTTATATATTCTCGATGCATAAAAATTCCTCCTATGGTATTTCTTATATATCATGGGAGTTTTTTATTGTCTATTTAACGGATTCGGGGATTTTCTTCGCAGGGTTTTCTTGTGTGAAGGATGTATAATTAGGGGATATTTAAGCAGAAATATGGTTATATATCCCATTCACTCCTTTTTTTGTTCGATTCGCTCCTTATTTGTTGAGAAAAATATTGAATGATGATATTATATAATCACAGGGCAGGGGTGATACGGAAAATAAAGATGATACCGCACAAAACACCTTGATGATTTCGCACAAGCTTTGTGAGATGTCGTATGAAAAATCCGTATTAACTCTGAAATAAATTTCCATAAAACGGAGGGAAATATGAATTTAGCTAATGAAAAAGTAGTATTTGCGGAGTATGTCAGAATATATGATAGAGAAAAGGCTACACTCATTGCAAGTACGGAAAACAACAAGTGCATCATGGTGAGCCGTGAAATATCTGATATATTTAAAGAAGCGGAAAAGGAAAATCTTACATTTGCAGAATTATTTGACTGCATAGAGGATGAAGCTTCAAAGGAACTTATAATTCATCTCAGCGAAAAGATTCACTCTCTTGGTATGTGGAAGTATTTTGAAGATGAACTTGAAAAAATACCGAGAAGTCAGGTTTCTATTGATATAACAAATAATTGCAATCTTCGCTGCAAGCATTGTTGTATTTCAGCAGGGGATAACAAAAGAGGCTGTGAGTTAACAACAGATGAGTTATTAAAACTTGTTGATAGAGTGCTTCTGCTTAATCCAGCAACAATTTCAGTTTCGGGCGGCGAACCTCTTGTGAGAAAGGATTTCAGAGAATTTACAGACAGATTGAGAAAAAACTATAGTGGAACTCTTATTCTTATGACCAACGCTGTACTGATAAATAACGATGAAATTGCAAAATACCTGACAGATAATTATGACGGATTTGATATAAGTCTTGACGGATATGATGAAGAAAGCTGCTCGCTGATAAGAGGCGAAGGCGTATTTGAAAAGGTGCTAAACGCTGTAAAGCTTCTTAAAAAGTATGATGCAAAAATAAGTCTTTCAATGGTAAAGACAAAGAAAACTGCTGACAACATTGTAAAGTTTTCCGAACTTTGTGAAAACCTTGGTGTTAAATCTCTTGTAAGATGTTTTGAACCAATGGGCAGAGGAGAAGAAAACAAAGAATTGTTTGAAATTAAGGATGATCACTCATGTCCTTGCGGTAGTGATTGGACAAGAGAAAAGGATTTATTTGAACAGAAAAAGCTGTATGCAATTGCTCCTAATATTTTCTCATGTCACGGTGCGAAAACAGAATTTCAGATAGATCAGAAAGGCGATGTGTTCCCATGCCCGATGTTTATGTCTGAGGAATATAAGATTTTTAATATACTTGATATTGAAAACCCCGAAGATTACATAAAAAACAAGAAATTCAGAGAATCAGAAGGCTATAAGAACTTTATGAAATATATGCCTTATAACTGTGATAATTGTAAGGGTTGTGATAAGCAGCTGCTTTGCTTCAGCTGTGCGGCAACTGTAAAAAAATGTATTGAGGAGAACGATTTCGAATACTATTGCAATGAATGCGGAAAGTATTACGATATGTACTGGGAAAACTATGGGAATGTTTAATATATGGCTGACAGAGGCCTGCAATTTGAAATGTACCTATTGCTATGAAAGCAATAAAAGTATGCAGTATATGCAAAAGGATACTATAGAGAATGCAATTGAATTTATCAGCAGAAAAAGCAGGAAAATGAACTGCTGCTTGATTAATTTTCACGGTGGTGAACCTTTACTTGCATTTGATAATATAATGTATTTTGTTTCAGAGTTGAACAAACGCATTGAACATCCTGTGTATTCGTTAACAACAAATGGGCTTTTGCTTGATGAAGAAAAACTTAAAAAGCTTTATGAAAGTAAGATATATCTTTCGTTGAGCCTTGACGGTAATGCTGATGTGAATGACCAATGCAGAATTAGCCGTGACGGAAAAGGAACATATGAAAGAGTAGTTTCAAAAATTCCGCTTATTATGAAGTATTATTCGGAATTGCGAATCAGAATGACAGTCACACCTGCAACATCCGTTCATTTATATGAATCGGTAAAGCATATTTATCAGTTAGGTGGAAAGCTTATAATTGCCGTTCCCGATCTTTATGACAAAAACTGGACGCAAGAACTTATAAATGGACTTGAGAAACAGGTATTTGACCTGTATCGGGAGTTTGAGAACACTGATCTGGAATTTATTTTCTTTGAAAAGCTTGAAAACTGCAAAAAGGGAAAATGTGACGGTGGAATAAATGAATTCAATATCAGTATAGAGGGTGAACTTTATCCATGTTCATTTATTACCGGAAACAAGGAGTTTCTTATAGGTAATGTTATAGATGATGTTGACGATGAGTTATTATCAAAATTCAGTACTTCATACGGAAAAGAAAATCACACCTGTACAGGCTGTGGCAGAGAAAAAGTGTGTACTGCTGTAAGATGTAAATATATAAACGCAATGATGACAGGTGACCTTCTGAAAGCGCATCCGGTTATTTGTGCTTTTGAGCATTTGGTTAATAATATTTCAAGACGGATAAAAATTCAGGAATGAAAACAAAGTCTTAAAAGGATAGGAATAAATATGAAAGTGAATAAAATCGGCAATGCGTATTTTAACGAATTTGACGGTATGGCACAGAGTTGTTGGAATGAATGTGCCGAATATCGTGGAAAATCGTCGGCAATTAATACGCTTATAAGAAATGCGGGATTTAAGGGTGACGGAACTGATAAGGAAATAGAAATATTGCAAAAGGCTTTCGGAAGCTATTGTTATAAAGAACGCTCCCCGAAAACCAGTATGTTCTGGTGAGTGAATAAATGGAGTGTCAGAAATGAAGATTGAAAAAATAGATAATTCATATATTAATGAGTTTGATGGAGAAGCACAGGGTTGTTTTGCCGATTGTGCTGAATATCGTGGAAAAACATCGGGAATTTATAAACAGATTGCGATTTCAGGATATTATGGTGATGGATCAGACAGTAACACACAGGAAATATTAAAGGTGTTTGGCAACTATTGCTATAAGGAATATTCACCTAAAACCTGTATGTACTGGTGATTATATATTATACTAATAAGTCAACTGCGGAATTTTCGTAAGTTGAATTATGGAGAATTAAAAAAATTCAAGGAGGAAAAAATTATGAAAATCGAGAAAATTGAAAATGGATTCGTAAACGAATTCGAGGGCGAGGCACAGAGCTGCTGGGATGATTGCACAGAGTACAGAGGCAAGACTTCTGCTATTAATGCACAGATTAGAAGAGCAGGTTTTAAGGGCGATGCATCAAGATCTGATCTTGACAATTTCAGCATAATCAAGGATCTTTTTGGTTACTACTGCTACAGAGAAAAGACACCTAAGACAAATATCTACTGGTAATCATTTAAAACAGGAGATAGTACATAATACGGCTTACTGCACAAAGCATTTTTGTGCAGTAAAGCTGTACAAATGTACTTGTATAAAAATATGAAATATAATATAGCTATAATCGACAGCAGTATTGATTATACCCTTATCTCTGAAAAAAACAGGGATAAAATCGTTACTATCAATATGATCGAACCGGAAGGTAATATGAGTCATGCGGCATATGTTATAGATACATTGTTCAAGTACAGTAATAATATAAATAAGATTTATCTGTATGATGTTTTCGGTGATAATCCAAGAGCAAGCGGTAAAGCAGTAATTAATGCTCTTGAGAGAATTTCTGAACAGAATGATGTTCGTCTTGTTCTTGTATGTCTTACCCTTGCGAATAGAGAACGATTTGAGAAAACGAAGGAAATATGCAGTCTGCTTGCCGAACAAAATAAGATTATAATTGCCTCATATGCTAATCGTGGAAAGGATGACGAAAATCATTATCCTGCCTGTTTTGACAGCACTATAGGCGTATATCAGGGAGCTTATGAAAACGAGCCGTTTTTTGGTCAAATATCGGGTAAATCCGATTTGCCTGGAGATGCGTCCCCTGAATTTATAAAAACCGGAGAAAATCAATATGCTATTTTTGGCGGAACAAGTAAGGCTGTTCCGAAACTTGCAGCATATATAATAAATATGTTTGACGAGGAAGATATAAATATTGATAAGGTGCTTGAATGTCTTGCACAGAAATGTAATGATGAAAACGAGAATATCCTTGAACTTCTTAAAGGCAATGGAGGCGTTTCCGTTGAAAGTGAAAATAAGGAGCTTAACAGGGAGCTGTTTCAGAAGTACAGAAAATATAATAATATAGATGAGAACTGTGATGACGCATCTATAATGCAGCTTGGTAACGATGCTGGAAAATATGTTTCCGAAGTTCTCACAGAATACAAAAAGGAAACAACACCGGATATGCTTGTATGCAGAAACTTTTTTACAGTAAAGTCTTTGGGCAAATTTATTGACAGGGGCTGAAGAAATGAATATAACTAAAAGTAGGAGTAAATTTCCGAAAATAAAGGATTTACGAAACAAATATCATATTGATATTTTTTGGTGTATCTTAAAAAAATTTAAAAAGTATTATTTTATTTCCATGCTTATTGCTCTGCTGAAATCTTTGACGGGATATGCAGCGCCGCTTATAAATATACTTATAATTGACCATGGTATTGGAAATAAAAATGTGAAACTGCTGTTGTTGGCAGTTTTACTTATGATTTCTTTGTATGTGTTATGTGAGATAATTGCATATATTGATACAAAGTTCAATATGTTTTTTAGGTATAAAATCGAATTATTTATAAAAAAGAAAGTAATATCTTATTGTATATATAATAGTTTTTCAGAAAACTCATCGGGAGAATACGAAACTCTGATAACAAGTGATTCCGAAAGAGTAGTTTCTCTTTCGCTGTCACTATTTTCGAGTATTGCTCTGAGCTTATTCAATACCATAACATCATTGGTTGTACTTATAAAGTTACAGCCAATACTTGCTATACCTGCTGTAATTATGCAGACAGCTATGGTAATTGTAAGGCTCAGAACAAGCAATATCGAAGAAAAAAACGGAGCAATGGCACGAGATAGCTTCGTAAAGCTCTGGTCTGTAATTACCGAGCTTGTAAATAACATCAGAAATATTGCTGTTCTCGGAGCAGGCAAATATGCTGAAAACCGATTTGAAAATGCTATGAAAAACGATTACAATGTGAGAAAAAGCAATAATTTGTTCAGTACAAGGATTTGTAGTTTGGTATCGGTAGGTATGTCAGCTTCAACCTGTATACTTCTTGCATTGGGTGGTCTTATGGTAATATTGGATAGAATGACGGTGGGAATGCTTGTTACATTCAATCAGTATGCAGGCAATCTTTCAACACCGCTGCTTGAGTTATTCACTATACCAACCGATCTGAGTGCAGAGCTTGCATCCCTTGATCGGGTAGCACATATATTCAATTACAAAGATAATAAAGAAATAAATCAACTTGAAAATGTTTCAAGTATTAAAGTAGAGGAGTTGTCCTTTTCGTATGGCGAAAAGAAGATTCTTGAAAACGTCAAGGCTGAATTTGAGAAGGGCAACAAATATTATATAAGAGGCAAAAGCGGCTGTGGAAAATCCACATTTATCAATCTTATATCAGGACGGCAGATATATGAAAACGGTGAAATCCTGTATGACGGGGTTTCTCTTAAAGATATTGATGTGGAAAGCCGAATGAAGCTTATATCT
>CALFMA010000237.1 GCA_937880065.1 uncultured Ruminococcus sp. | reverse complement strand
TCCTCAATGCGTGCAGGGTGAATTCTTCCGTCAGCAATAAGCTTTTCAAGTGCAATTCTTGCCACCTCACGGCGAATCTGATCGAAACATGAAAGCGTAATTGCCTCAGGTGTGTCGTCAATGATAAGGTCAACTCCTGTAAGAGTTTCGAGGGTTCTGATATTTCTTCCCTCACGACCGATAATACGTCCCTTCATTTCGTCGTTGGGCAGAGGAACAACGGAAACTGCCGCCTCCGAAACCTGATCTGCCGCAACCTTTGCGATGGCAAGAGAAATCTGACTTCTTGCCTTTTCGTTGCATTCATCCTTGAGCTGCTGCTCATAAGCTGCGATTTTGACAGCCTTTTCGTGAACAAGGTCGTCCTCCAGCTTGGAAAGTATGTACTCCTTAGCCTGATCTTTTGTGAATTCTGAAATACGCTCTAAAACGTCCATTTCAGATTTCTTGATCTGCTCTGCTTCCTTGAGTTTTTCGTCAGCGCTCTTAATCTTCTGATTGAGAGTTTCTTCCTTCTTTTCAAGGTTATCAGTTTTCTTGTCGAGATTTTCTTCTTTCTGCTGCATACGTCTTTCCTGACGTGACAGCTCAGCTCTGCGATCCTTGATTTCCTTATCAGCCTCGCTGCGGAGCTTGTGAATTTCGTCCTTAGCCTCAACAAGTGCGCTCTTTTTCTTTGCATCTGCGTCCTTTTCAGCATCAGCAATAATACGCTCAGCCTGTTTCTCAGCAGAGCCAATCAAAGCTTCTGCATCACGCTTACGCTGTTCTACGCCTGCCGCAACACCTTTTTTGTATGCAAGAAGTCCGCCGACAGCCGCACCTGCAATAAGAGCGATAAGTATAAGCACAATCGCAATACCGGGATCCATACAGTGCATTACCTCCTTTAAGCAATATTTTCTTGTATCATATAACACATACTGCCTCGGGCGGTTAATGCCGCATCATTTTATTCATTTGCTAAACATATATAGTGACAGGGACACCCCTGAAAAAGCCGGACAAACGTCCGTATTTGTTATATATCTCATACTGATTTCCAACAAAACAAAGACAAATCCGACATAAGCCCTTCATTTATCAGCGTCAGAAAACCTCGATAAACAGCTTTTATCTGCCGCTTTTGCCCGTGCATTTATCCGAAATCGGTATTATCCGCAATCTCCCGACTGCGAAATGATTTAAAACAAAGCTGCATTACTGCCTGAAAGCAATATTTCTGCAAAATACAACATATTCATTATACACTTTTTTGAGGATTCTGTCAATAGATTTTTGACGAATTATTACAAAACAGTAAAATTTAATTTTGTTAACTTTAAATTTTGCTTCAACTGTGTGTTCACAGGGGAATAAAATATACTTCTATATTATAAATAATTGTGCAAAGTAACAGTTATTCTTTTATTTTAGCGAAAAAGGTTGAATTTTTCTTACCGCTGTGCTATAATAAAGCTAATAGGCTTTTTTCGCATTTATCACCAAAAGCCGCTATTCTTGGCACGACTGTATGCCGTAAATACAGTCCCTTTCACGGACAGGAGTTACCTATGTTCAACCCAAATTTATTTCAGCTTCTCGATATTACAGCCGAAAATCCAAACCTTTTCCCATTCCCTTTTGAGCTTCATATAGGATTTTCAATTGTTGCATTTGTATTTTTTATGTTAAGATATTTCTTTGATAAACGACCATATCAGCTTATTCTCGCCCTCGCAATCCCATTTTCAATGACACTTTGGCTGTCCGAAAACAAGGTTTGGTTCTACACCGTGGGTGCAATTGAATTCGGCTTGCTGCTTATCGCTTTCATTTCCGATTTGATTTACAAGGCAAAGCACCCCGAACTGAAAGAAAAAGAAGAAAACAGCAAAAAGGAAAAGGCTGAATAATTATGAAAATTGTTATTCTCGACTGGTCAACAATGTGTGCCGCTGACGACCTCTCCCCCGATGTTTTCAGGGAATTCGGCGATGTGGACGTGTATCCCCTCACTTCTCCCGAAGATGTAGTTTCACGTATCGGCAATGCTGAAATCATCCTCTGCAACAAGGTGCTTATCACAAAAGAGGTAATCAACAGCTGCCCCAATTTGCGGTATATCGGACTTTTTGCCACAGGTTTCAACAATATTGATGTTGAATATGCCGCTGAAAAGGGAATTACCGTGTGCAATGCAGGTCAGTATTCCACAAATGCCGTTGCACAGCAGGTTTTCGCCTATATTCTGGACTATTGCAGCCGCATTCGTGACTACGATAATTCCGTAAAAAACGGCGATTGGGAAACTTCCCCCTGCTTTTCATATTTCCCCATTCCCATTGCGGAAATGTGCGGAAAAACCCTGTCTATCGCAGGTTTCGGCTCAATCGGCAAACGTGTGGCGGAACTCGGCTCGGCTTTCGGTATGAAAATTCTTGTAACTACAAGAACTGCTCCCGTAAACTGCCCCTATGAGGTGTGCGATATGGATACAGCAGTTAAAAATGCCGATTTTCTCACATTCCATTGCCCTCTTACCGATAAGACCAAGGGTATGGTAAATGCCGAATTACTGGGAAAAATGAAGAATTCAGCCGTACTTATCAACACTTCCCGTGGACCTGTTGTAAACGAAGCTGACCTTACAGAGGCTCTCAACAGCGGTAAAATTGCCGCCGCATATCTGGACGTTCTGGAGAAAGAGCCTATGTCCTCGGAAACTCCCCTTAAAAATGCGAAAAACTGCGTTATTACGCCACATACGGCATGGGCGGCATACGAAACAAGAGTTCGTCTGCTGAATATCGTATGCGATAATATCCGCTGCTGGCTCAACAATAAGCCGCAAAATAAAGTTAATTAGGGCGTGTTGACACAAAGTTTCTGCACGAATTTTCGAGCATATTTTTGCTGAGAACAAGGCAAAATTATGCAGGCGTGCTGTCGCACGGCAAATATTTTTAACGAAGTTATCGGCAAAATTTGCCGAAAATACGGGCGGACGACTTTAGCGTCAATACGCCCTGATTTAAGGAAATGATATAAATGAGAAATAATTCTGAAAAAAAGCGAATTGTCATAAAACTCGGCACTTCAACTCTTGCCCATAGCACAGGCAAGCTGAATATCCGCCGTATGACCAATCTTGTCCGTGTAATTTCCGACCTCCACAATTCAGGCAAGGAGATTATTCTCGTGTCATCAGGTGCTGTGGGACTTGGCACAGGCAAACTCGGACTTCCCTCAAAACCAAAGGAAACCAAAATGAAGCAGGCTGTTGCCGCTGTTGGTCAATGCGAACTTATGCACATTTATGACGATATGTTCGAAAAATACAGCGTAACTGTGGGACAAATTCTCCTTACAAAGGCGATTATCAACAATCCCACCCATTGCGAAAACTTCAAGAATACCGTGGAATCCCTCGTCAGTATGGGCGTAATCCCAATCGTCAACGAGAACGACTCCATTTCAATTGACGAGCTGGAGCTTGAAATCGGCGAAAACGACTCCCTTTCGGCTCTCGTTGCGTCACTTTCATCTGCGGATTTGCTCCTTATCCTGTCGGATATTGACGGTCTTTACGACTGCGACCCACGCACAAATCCCGATGCAAAGCCAATTACCTACGTTGAGGAAATTACTGCCGAAATCGAAAATGCTGCCGGCGGTGCAGGCTCAAAGCTTGGCACAGGCGGTATGTCAACTAAGATAAATGCCGCTAAAATTGCCACAGAAGCAGGAATTGATATGGTAATTATGAACGGAAAAGACCCCGAACTTTTGTACGATTTGTTTGAAAATAAGGAAATCGGCACATTATTTAAAGCGAAATGAAGATACGTATAGACTCAAATGACCGACTTCTACTTGAAAATGAGGTTATAAAAGCAATAACCGCTGACGGAGAACGGAAATTCCACATCTCCGAAGTAAAAATGGCTTTGATTATTACAACCGACTTAGGTCCGTTTTACGACGATATGGGACTTGCGTTGCATATTGACAAGGAAACAGCTATATTTATTATGTCAAGTCATCCTGATTATCAGGCATTTTTGTTTGACCAATTTGGAAAATCGCTTAAAATTGACTATGACAAAATCATTGAAGCTTCAACTTGTACAGAAAATAAAATTTTTGAAATATATAAAAAAGAGGTGTAAAATATGAGCTATACACTTGAATTAGGAAAAAAGGCTAAGGCAGCTGAACCTGTTATCGCTTCTGCCTCTACCAACCAGAAAAATGAGGCTCTCGCCGCAATTTCAAAGGCTCTTATTGCAAATACTGCCCTTATTATGGCAGAAAACGAAAAGGACCTTATTGCCGCAAAGGAAAATAATATGTCTGCGGCTATGCAGGACCGCCTTAAACTGGACGAAAACCGCATTGCAGGCATTGCAAAGGGCGTTGATGAAATTATTGCCCTCAATGACCCAATCGGACAGGTAATTGACGGATTTAACCGCCCCAACGGTCTGCGAATCACTAAAACCCGTGTGCCTATGGGTGTTATCGGAATTATTTTTGAATCCCGTCCAAATGTTACTGTAGACGCTGCCGCACTCTGCCTTAAAGCAGGTAACTGCGTTATCCTCAAAGGTGGAAAAGAGGCTATAAACTCAAATATCGTCCTCGGCAAGATTATGCGTGAAGCACTTGAAGCCTGCGGTCTGCCTGCTGATATTATTCAGGTTGTGGAAAATACTTCCCGTGAAACTACCAACGAGCTTATGAAGCTTAACGGCTATGTTGACGTGCTTATCCCCCGTGGAAGTGCAAGACTTATTCAGGCTGTTGTGACAACTGCAACTGTTCCCGTTATCGAAACAGGTGCAGGAAACTGCCACGTTTACGTTGACTCCTCCGCTGAAATGGATATGGCGGTTGACATTACCGACAACGCTAAAACCCAGCGTCCCTCCGTGTGCAACGCTATCGAATCCCTCCTTGTTCATAAGGATGTGGCTGAAACTTTCCTCCCACTCATTGCGGAGCGTTTCAAATCCCACAGCGTTAAGATTTACGGCTGCGATAAGACAATCGACATTCTCGGCAATTCAGTTGAAAAGGCAACTGAAACTGAATATGCTACAGAATTCAACGATTTCACAATTGCTGTCAAAGTTGTGGAGAATATCGACGAGGCAATTGCTCATATCCGCAAATACAGCACTCGTCACTCTGAATGTATCGTGACAAAATCCCTTGATGCGGCACGTAAATTCCAGAATGAAGTTGATGCAGCGGCTGTTTATGTCAACGCTTCAACACGTTTCACAGACGGCGGAGAGTTCGGTTTTGGTGCAGAAATCGGAATTTCCACACAGAAACTCCACGCAAGAGGTCCAATGGGACTTACAGAGCTTACAACTGTTAAATACCTTATTGACGGAAACGGTCAGATAAGATAATTTAAGATAATAAAAGAAAAAAGTAACAATAATTTGTTTGATTTTTTAAGGAGATATATATGGCTATCAGAAAAGACCTTGACGATATGCTTAATAATCTGAAAGACGGCAAACCTCTCGAACAGCCGTCAGATACAAATGTTCAGGCGAATGAACCTGTTCCGCAGGATGAGTTTAAAAATCTGTCCGTAGATGACCTGCTCACCTCACTTTTAGGAGCACCTAATAGTGAAACTCCTGCTGAACCAATCGTCAAGCCTAAGAAAAAGAAAATTGTCATTTCTCACGAATTGCCCGACTACGAAGCAATCAGACAGCAGTCACTCCGTGAGGACGCTGAACGTGCAGAAACTGAAAAGAAAGCTGAACGAGAGCGCCTGAAAGCTGAACGTGAGGCGGAAATGGCACGTATTCAGGCGGAGAGAAAAGCGGCAGAAGCTGAAAAGGCTCGTATCGAAGCTGAGCGTAAAGCGGCAGAAGAAGCCGAAAAGGCTCGCATTGAAGCTGAGCGTAAAGCCGCTGAGACTGCCGAAAAGGCTCGCATTGAGGCTGAGCGTAAAGCAGCTGAAGCAGCCGAAAAGGCTCGAATTGAAGCTGAGCGTAAAGCCGCAGAAGCAGCCGAAAAGGCTCGAATTGAAGCTGAACGCAAAGCCGCAGAAGCAGCCGAAAAGGCTCGCATTGAAGCTGAGAAAAAGGCTGCTGAAAAAATTTCTGCTCCCATTGACCAATCCGAAATCCCACATTCCGACAACGACAGCATAATTGCTGACGCTGTTGCAGCTGTTTCAACTGAAGAAAATATCATTGATGAAGCTGAGGAAATTGAATCTGAATTCAAGGAACTTCTCGAAAAGGAAAACAGTTTCAAATTTTTCAAGAATAAGCAAAAGGCTGAAACTCCCAAGAAATCTGAGGAAAATTCCGATAAATCCGAATCTGTTACAGGCGTTCTCCGCAATATTCTTGACGAAAATCCCGACGATATTATGAATAGCCAGAAGTATTTCGCCGACTCTGAAACTGAACCTAAAAAGGGCAGATTCAAGAAGTTTTTCTATGCTTCATTCGGCGTAATATTCGCACTTCTTGCCTGCGTTGGACTTATTACGGTTATCGCTAAATCTATCTCATATTTCAACAGCTACACATCG
>CALFMA010000236.1 GCA_937880065.1 uncultured Ruminococcus sp. | reverse complement strand
AAACCAGGCAATTTCCCTGATCCTACAAAGCCTATGATGGCAATCAGCTTTGATGACGGTACAGATCCTAACGGTAAGAAGATTATCGATGCACTTGCAAAGGAAGGCTTCACAGCTACATTCTTCTACGTTGGTAACTGGATTAAGGACGAAAGCCAGGTTAAGTACGCTTACCAGAAGGGTATGGAAGTTGCTAACCATACAACTACACACCCCTATCTTACAAATCTTTCAGCAGGCGAAATCAAGAATGAGTACAATCAGACTTACACAAAACTCAAGAACATCATCGGCGCAGAGCCTTCAAAGCTTCTCCGTCTTCCTTACCTCGCAAGCAATGGTACAGTAACATCAGCTCTCAGCGATGTTCCAATGATCACTTGCTCAATCGATACAGAGGACTGGAATGGTGCTTCTAAGGATCAGATCGTAAGCAAGATTAAGAACGCTATGAACAACGGTTCAGCAAACGGTTCTATCATTCTTTGCCACGAAACATATGCTTCCACAGCTGCTGCAATCGAGGAAATCGCTCCTTATGCTAAGGCTCAGGGCTGGCAGATTGTAAGTATCTCTGAGATGTTTGCTGCTAAGGGCAAGACTCTCAACGGCGGTCAGATTTACCAGAAGTGTAACTGATAGCTATTATTAACCAAGTTAATTCCTAATTAATTATCCCAAAATGCAGAACATCCTCCCGATTTATCGGGGGGATGTTCTGTTTGTATTTGAAGATTTAGTATTAGTGCATAAAAATAAGGCAGTACCGAAATACTGCCTTTTATTATTATAATGAAGCGTAGAGATTTGTTTCCCAAGCAGGGATATAGAGCTGATGACGAATGTACAGTTTATAGTTGGGATTGAGCATTTTTACAAGGAGGGGAAGTTCAAAGATGTCCTCATTTCTGTGGTAGAGGGAAATCATAAGCTTCGGAGAATAACGGGCAATAGTCTGTGCCGCACCCCATATAGCCTCACGCTCAAAGCCTTCAACGTCCATTTTTATAATTGTAGCCGCCTTGCGTCCAAGGATACTGTCAACGGAACGGGCAGAAATAAGGTTTTCAGAAGCCGCTGAAATAGCAGATTGTCTGCCTGCTTTTGCGGCAAAGGGGAGTTCCGTATCAGTACACCATGCAGCTGAATTATAAGTATAAACCTGCTTCATACCGTCAACAAACTTCATAAGTTTCTTGTAATTCTTCTTATCAGGCTCAACAGCGTAAATTCCCGCATATCTGCCATGGGTAAATTCAAGAACCTCACGGATTGTATCGCCGTTATATGCACCTAAATCCACATAGGTTTCGCCAAGATGAGGCTTGATAATTTCACGGTATATCTCCGATTTCGGAGTAGTAACAGCGTCAAGATAGCTTATATCGCCGCTGATTTTGAAGTTGATGATATTTGCGTAAACCCTCCGTGAGAAGTCGTCAGCAAGGCTGTCATATACCTCCTGATAGCAGGCCTTTTCTTCTCTCCTGCTCGGCTGAAAAGAAGAAGGACAATCGTCCCCTGATCACCTTCATTGTCATGGTGGCTGTGTTCCTGCTGGGCTGCTTCCTGTGCAAGCTGCCGGTCAGCATCTCCATGGTGCTTTCCTCCATCGCAGGCACGCTGGT
>CALFMA010000235.1 GCA_937880065.1 uncultured Ruminococcus sp. | reverse complement strand
CATCGTTCATCCAATGATATAGCCAGTCATAACCAAGTGCAAAAGCTGTACTCATTTCAGCAGTATCAAGAAAATGGCTCGGGTTCCAGTCCTGGAAGTTGCACGCAGCTTCCAGCTCTGCATAGCATCGCTGTGCATATTTTTCGTCCCCGAAAATATTGTATGCCATCGCAAGTGCGGCAACACGGCGTTGAATACGTTTGGAGGTTTCGAGAAGTCGGATGCCATCGGGGATCTCATACTGGCATACTGGTTCGTTCATATGCCGCTCCGCTTCCCCCCGAAGCTTTTCGAGAAGGATCGTCGTCACGGAATCCGCCCCGATGCTCTCCCTAAGCTTAGCAAATCTCTCCTCCGACATGATGATGCGGGGATGCGCATACATGCCGTTCTGTTCGATCATGTCGCTGATCACCTGTTCACCGTCAATGAATGCGCCGTAACTTTCCGTCTGGGAACTGTCGGAAGCACTATCCTCCGCAATTGCATTGACCGGTATCATTCCGATCACCATGACCAGTACAAGCAGAATTCTCAACAGTTGTTTTTTCATAGCTTCACCCTCCTAAGTCAAACAAATAATTTCTTTGTACCCTATTGCAATGATTGACACACGCCCTGTGCATTGATGTTGATGAACAGGAGTTTCGATTTCATACGGGTTCTTCCTTAACCGCTTTCTTACATTATACCACATATTTGCCAGAATTGCAATAGAAAAAGTTGAGAAGTGTATATGCCGATGCAGCAGAGCCATCTGCACGGGGTTTCAGAGCCATCTCGCCGCATAACAAGAGCCACTTCGTCGGAAAAGAAATACAAATTCACACCTTTCCGCTGACTACCTACGGAAAGTGCTCGGTAAAAAAGAGCCTGCCTGATATGGAATCAAACAGGCTCTTATCAGCTATTACTCTTACTGTATGGCGTAAGAGCTGTGTATGCCGTCTGAGAAACCACATCTGCACGGAACTTCAACCGCACCCTATCAGATTCGATAGTCATGGAAGATAAACAACATAATGATCGTTCCGTCTGTTCGCATTTATTCCACAGTCCACTTGACAGCAAGCCTCTATGAGCGCAGTAGTCCGGCAGCACGAGCATGCAGCCATGAAGGCTGCTGCCCAGCCACCAGCCTACCACACTCATACTCACTGTAAAGTGGCTTTTGCGGCATAAAAGCTCACTTATTCTCAAAAGAACCAGAATTACTTTCAGACAAGTGCGGTTCAACAGCGGCAAGTGTGCGGTTTTGCGGTTGATATATACAAGTGGCTCTCATGTCTGGCAAGAAGGCTCTCAAACAGCGGCAGACTGGCTCTGAAATACCGTGTAGGTGGCTTTCATGCATCGGCGTATACAGTAGTAACAACGAACTATGAGAAGTCAGCAGAAGCCATAGTACCGAATTTTCTTCGGGAAGGGCTGAACGGTTCAAAATCAAACATATCAAACAGCTTTGAAAGAGTAATGCCCAGGGCAGCGGTAATTCATTCGATGCTCTCAAGCGTTGCGTTCTTCTCACCACGCTCAAGCTGACCGATGTAGGTCGGATGACAACCGGAAAGCTCGGCGAGCTTCTCTTGACTGAGTCCCTTTTTTGTTCTGTAGTTTCTGATGCGCTGTCCAACAGCTTTTGCAATATCGCTCATAAGTTTAACCATCCTTTTCACACTATAAATAGTCTATAAATATTAAAACAGATATTCCACAGACTATTGATATTGTTTGCAGCTTATGCTATACTATGAATATTAACTTACCGAATTTTAGTGCTTATAGTCTTTGATTGGCATAAAAAGAGCCGAACGAAGTTGATTCTAAATGACCGCTATACACACAAGCGTATAGGCGGCCTCCTTGGGTACGGTATATCCATATTCCTTTGCGGCGTAAGACCATTGGCTCAACCGGAGCCGGTAATCAGCAGATAGCTGAGTCATTAGAATAACCCACCGGACACAAAACGGTTCGGTGGGTATTTTTGCAAGGAGATGCGTATGGACATTTACACGGTGGCGTTCTTTGGACACCGATATATTGACAATCCGTTCAGGATAGAAGATCGGCTGGAAGAAGAAATCCGCCTTCTGTTTTCGGAACACGAATACGTGGATTTTCTCGTAGGCCGTGACGGCGAGTTCGATCGGTTCGCATCCTCCGCCGTGCTTCGAGTCAGAAAGCAATATAGAGATGACAACAGTTCCCTCATTCTTGTGTTGCCGTATGCGAGAGCCGAGTATCTGAATAACGAGGAATCCTATCACGACTATTACAGCGATGTGGAAATTTCCTATGCCGCATCGGTGGCTCATCCAAAAGCCGCCATCCAAATCCGCAACCGTGAAATGGTAGATCGAGCCGACCTTGTTCTCTGTTGTATTGAGCGAGAGAAGGGCGGCGCTTGGCAGACGGTGCAGTATGCCATCAAGCAAGAAAAAACAGTAATTAACCTTGCTAAAGATAAAGACGATTAAGGTGGTGAAAACGAATGACATCAAAAACGAAGAAGATTATTAAGCAGATAGCAATGCAGAACGGCGTTACTCCCGAATATGTAGAGGAAGAAATGAGAAAGGCTATGCGAGCAGGAATGGCATCTCCCGATCCACACGCACAAGAGCTGTGGAAGCAGATAGCACCGGACGGTAAAGAACCCGATCTTGATACTTTCTTGAAATTCTGTGCAGACAGAATCAGATAAACGCAACTAAGAAGCCTGCTACTGTT
>CALFMA010000234.1 GCA_937880065.1 uncultured Ruminococcus sp. | reverse complement strand
CAACTAATAAAGGAGATTTACTATGAAACATTTACTTAAAATGCTCGACCTTTCAAAGGAAGAAATCATTGACATTCTTAATCTTGCAGACCAGCTTAAATACGAACAGAAAAATGGTATTGCACACCGTCACCTTGAGGGCAAGACTCTCGGTATGATTTTCCAGAAGTCATCAACCCGTACAAGAGTTTCATTTGAAACAGGTATGGATCAGCTTGGTGGTCAGGCACTTTTCCTTTCAAACAGGGATTTGCAGATTGGCCGTGGAGAACCTGTTCAGGATACAGCAAGAGTTTTGTCACGTTATCTTGACGGTATTATGATTCGTACATTTGAACAAAAGGAAGTTGAGGATTTGGCTGAATACGGCTCAATTCCGATAATCAATGGTCTTACAGACTTCTGTCACCCATGTCAGATTCTTGCTGACCTTATGACAATCCGTGAATTCAAGGGAAGACTTGAAGGACTCAAAATGTGTTACATAGGTGACGGAAACAATATGGCAAACTCTCTTATTGTCGGATGTCTTAAAATGGGTATGAGTGTTTCAGTTGCTACACCCGAAAACTATAAGCCCGACCCCGAAGTTATGGCTTTTACAGAAAAGTTCGATTGCTTCAAGCATACAACAGATGTTCTCGAAGCTGCTAAGGATGCAGACGTTCTCTTTACAGACGTATGGGCATCTATGGGTCAGGAAGGCGAAAAGGCAGAAAGAGAAAAGGCATTCAAGGGTTATCAGATAAACGATGAAGTTATGGCTGTTGCAAAGCCTGACGCTATGGTTCAGCACTGTCTCCCTGCTCACCGTGAGGAGGAAATCACAGAAAAGGTATTCGAGGCTCACGCTAAGGAAATCTTTGAGGAAGCTGAAAACAGACTTCACGCACAGAAAGCTGTTATGGTTAAGTTAATGGCGTAATTATAAGCCATTAGCTTTTAGCTGTTAGCTGTTAGCTATGTGGGCGGTGGAATTATTTCTGCCGTCCATTTTTGTATAAAAGCTTTTAACCTTTTTAAAGCCATTAGCCTTTAGCCGTCAGCTGATAGCTTTTAGGACGGCGAGTTAATACAAAAAAGAATTAAAAAACGGTGGAAATTTTTTCTGCCGTACCCATTAGCTAATGGCTAACGGCTGACAGCTAACAGCTTTTAAAAAAGCGGATATTATCCGCCCACATAACAAAATGCTTTATTAATTTAAAGTGTTTAAGGTTGCAAAAACAAAATTGCATTCTTCCTTGCAATCTTCTTTTTGCACAAAAAATGATATATGCTTTTGTTAATATTGCACATAATCGGGCGGATATTATCTTTTTTTAGCTATTAGCCTTTAGCTTTTCGGCAATGCGTAATTATTTTAAAGAGCCTATAGCTAATGGATGCGGCAGAAAATATTTCCGCCGCCCTTTAATTCTTTTTTTGTATTAACTCGCCGTCCTAAAAGCTAACAGCTAAAGGCTTTTTTAAAAAAAGCACATTTTCGCAAATTCCTACATATTATAATAGGGGATGAAATATGCCTTGAAATTTATGTGAATAAGGAGCAGCGTATGTGTGGAATTGCAGGATTGATAAGTTTTAAAGAGGATATGCGTGGAAAGGCTGAAATTTGCAGTAAAATGCAGAGGGCAATGCTGCGGAGAGGTCCTGACCAGCGAGGAATTTTTTTAAGTCCCGAGGCGGCTTTGGTTCATACCCGACTTGCGGTTATTGACATCGAGGGCGGCAGGCAGCCTATGACTGTGGGCGGATACACTATTGTTTATAACGGCGAACTGTACAATACAGCGGAACTGCGGCAGGAAATCGGCGGCGAATTTTCCACCGTTTCCGATACCGAGGTAGTCCTCCGCAGCTATATGAAATGGGGTGAGGACTGCGTTTCACGGCTCAACGGCATTTTCGCCTTTGCAATTTACGAGGAAAAAAATCACCGTGTATTCATTGCCCGTGACAGAATCGGCGTAAAACCGCTGTTTTATCATGAGGGGGAGAGGGTTTTCACCTTTGCCTCGGAAATATCCGCAATGCTTGAAAATCCCGATATTCCCCATGAAATCGATACAAAGGGAGTGGCGGAACTTCTTCTTTTAGCACCGGGAAGAACCGCAGGCTATGGAATAATTGGCGGAATTAAAGAGGTCAAAGCAGGTCATTGCGGCTATTTCACCAAAGACGGCTTGAAACTTCACCCTTATTGGGAACTGAAAGCCGCAGAGCATAGAGAAAATTTCGCTGAAACCGCAGAGCATACCCGTGAACTTGTCCTTGATTCAATCCGCCGCCAGCTTGTATCTGATGTGCCTGTGTGTACATTCCTTTCGGGCGGTCTTGATTCAAGCATAATTTCCTCAGTTGCCGCAGCTGAAATGAAAAAGCAGGGGAAAACTCTCCACACATTTTCCGTGGATTACAAGGACAACGGAAAATATTTCACAAAGTCCCATTTTCAGCCTGACAGCGACAACGAATATATAAAAATTATGGAGGACTACATCGGGGGAGTTCACCATTGGACGGTAATTGATGTGCCTGAACTGGTGGATGCTCTTTATGATGCCGTAGATGCAAGAGGACTTCCCGGAATGGCTGATGTTGATGCGTCCCTGCTCCTGTTTTGCCGTGAAATCAAGAAATACGGAACTGTGGCACTTTCGGGAGAATGTGCCGATGAACTTTTCGGCGGCTATCCGTGGTATCGTGACGAGGATATACGTATGACTGACGGTTTCCCATGGGCACAGAGTACCGCATACCGTATGGGATTTATCCGTGATGACATTGCCAAGGAAATAAAAGGGGAGGAATACGTCTATTCCGCATATCGCAGAACTGCCGATTCCGCTGATAAACTTCCTACGGATTCGCCCCTTGAAAGCCGTATGAAAGAGATGACAAAGCTGAATTTCGATTGGTTTATGCAAAATCTCCTTGAACGCAAGGACAGAATGTCCATGTACAGCGGTTTAGAGGTGCGTGTGCCGTTCTGTGACTATCGCCTTGCGGAGTATCTCTACAATGTGCCGTGGGAATTCAAGGACTACAACGGCAGGGAAAAAGGCTTGCTCCGTGAAGCTATGGCGGATTGGCTTCCTGAGCGTGTTCTCCGCAGAAAGAAAAGTCCATATCCGAAAACTCACAACCCTGCATTTCTCACCGCTGTATCGGAAAAACTCCGTGAAATCCTGTCAAATCCCACTCCACTCACGGATTTCGTGAAAAAAGAGGCTCTGGAACAGCTTCTCACCCATTCGGAGCATATCCCGTGGTATGGGCAGCTTATGAATCTTCCACAGACTATAGCCTACTTTGTGCAACTCGACTATTGGTTCAAAAAATATAATATTAGTCTGAAATAGGTTTAGAGTTGTCCAGCAAGCCGCCTTTAGTTGTTTTTACCCTGCATTGTCTTTGTTAAATTTCTACAATGCAGGGTTAATTTTGATGTTAAAATTATTACTATCATTCATAAATTAAATAAAATTTTAGAAATCTATCAAAAAAATATTGCAGTATTTCAAAAAATATGTTATAATGTATCTACGATAATATGGCACGATATCGCATATTAATAATTATGTTTCTGATGAGTGTATGTTACTTTAAAAGTGACGGAGAAATACAGTTTAAATGGCGGAAAATCCTTATCACTAATACCATTTGTATATAATTTGGTTAATATTGATAAAAATACTACCATTATTTAAGTCAAAAACACAATTGAAAAATTAAGTCTAATATGTTATAATAATTATATTAGGGTAGTGCGTATATATGTGCCCCTGTACTCATGGATTCCGGACACGGTATCGGGGTACGTATCAAAAAACACGGAGGTGGTTTCATGAAGAGTTATTCCTACATTGCTCAGGATGCCCGAGGCAAACAGGTAAAGGGTAAGGCTAACGCCGAGAATGAGCAGGAATTCCTCGAAAAGATGAAGGAACGAGGTCTTTTTATCAAAGATTACGGTGAAGAGGTCGGTACTTCAAAATCAATCTACAAGTTCAGCACGAAAGAACTTGCATTTACCTGCCGACAGTTGAGCGCTATGCTTACTTCGGGACTTACCCTCGTAAAGTCAATCGACATTATGAGAAACGAGCAGGAGAATGAAAAGGCAAAGGCAATCTGGCAGGACATTTACGAAAATGTTCAGAAGGGTGAATCTTTCTCCTCAACTCTGGAAATGCACAGAGGTTCATTCCCCGACTTCCTTATTTCAATGGTCGGCGCCGGTGAAGCCAGCGGTTCCCTTGACGTAATTATGACTCGTCTTTCGGAACAGTACGCAAAGGAAAACAAGCTTGCGAATACAGTAAAGAGTGCTATGGTTTATCCTATAATCCTTGCTGTACTCTGCGTTGTTGTTTGTATCTTCCTCTTTACGTTTATCATGCCTGCATTTATTGATATGTATGAGGATCCAAGTCAGATGCCATTCTTGACTAAGATTCTGAAGGCTATTTCAGACTTTCTCAGAACAAAATGGTACATACTCGTTGTTCTTGTTATTCTTGCTGTCCTTGGTATCAACTATGCGTTGAGAGAGCCAAAGATCAGATATAAGATTGACAGAATGATACTTAAAGGACCCGGCTGGGGACCACTCGTTACAAAAATTTACACAGCACGTTTTTCAAGAACCCTTTCTTCACTTTATTCAAGCGGTATTCCAATGGTTGAATGTATCCAGAGAGCTTCAGCAATACTTGGAAACTTATATGTTGATGATAAGTTTGAAAGTGTTATTGATGAGGTTAAACAGGGTGAAACCCTTTCGGCAGCTATTACAAGAACAGAAATCTTCGAGTCTATGTTCTGCTCTGTAATCTACGTTGGTGAGGAGTCAGGTGCTCTTGACTCAATCCTTGAAAAGACTTCCGAATACTACGAGGAAGAATCAGATTCAGCTGTTGAGCGTCTTGTTCACATGGTTGAGCCTATCATGCTCATATTCATGGGTATTATCATAGCCCTTGTTGTTTGCGGTATTTACCCCGCACTCTACGGCGCTATGGAAGGTATGGAAAACGAATAAACACGGAAAGGTGGAAAAAAAGAAAATGCTTTCATTTGATATTACGGATAGAAATATACGTGTCGTTAAGGGCGTTGAGAGTAACGGAAAAATTAAGATCAGCTCTGCGGCAACAATCAATCTTGAGGAAGGGCTTATTGTAAACGGACACGTTAAAGAACCCGCAAACGTAGCTACACTTATTCATGGTGCGCTCAAGAAAAACAGAATGCCTGACAAGGAGGCAATCATTTCTGTTTCCTCAAACCTTACAATCTTCAAGGAGCTTGTTGTTCCAAGAGTAAAACCTCAGGATATGCAGAGAACTGTTAAGCAGCAGATGCAGGCAGAACTCAGCCTTGATGATACATTCTCAGTTACATATGTTATCGTGGGTGACGCTGCTGAAAACGGCGACAACGGCGAGCCAATGCTCAAGGTGCTTGCTACAGCTTGTCCTTACGAAATCGTTAACAGCTATAAGGAAGTTTTCAAGCTTCTCGGTATCGCTCTTAAATCAGTAATGGTTGGTTGTAACTGTATTACAAAGGTACTTCTTGCTGATACAAAAATCAAGTCCAAGATGCCACTCCTTGCAGTACAGATTGACCCCAACTTCATCTCACTCAACCTTTATGAGCAGGGACAGCTTTCATTCTCACGTTTTGCTTCCATCGACCCCGATGACTACGGCAATACCGCTGACTATGTATTCGAGGCTGTAAACGAGAACATCTTCCGTATGCTTCAGTTCCACAGAAGCCGTAATACAGGAGAGGTTATTGAGAACGTAATCTTCTACGGAGATACTCACGATTATGTAAAGCTTACAGACGAGCTTGAAAAGCTTGATCTTAACACAAGCCTTATCAACGTACCTCCACAGATTCACGGTCACGAAAATCTTGAATTCTCACTTTATGCTAACGCAATCGGTGCGATGTTCAAGCGTAATAAGGAAACTGAGAAAATCAATCTCCTTGAAACAGAAATCTCCGCTGCAATCAAGAAGGCTGCATCAGGCGGTAAGGCAAGAGGCGAAAATGCAGGTCTTGGAATTATGCTCGGTCTTTTCCTCGGTTCAGTTGTTGTTTCAGGCGGTATCTGGCTTGCTATGGCAGGCGTTAATAACGGTATCGTTAAAGATATTGAAGAAGTTCAGGCATACCTTGACTCACAGGAGGTTAAGGATCAGCTTGAGCACCGTGTAAAGCTTATCAATATGAAGCAGACAGTTCAGGATTATGCTGTTAAGATGGAGAACTGCTATGATGCATTCTACTCACAGCCTGTAATTATCGGCGACAAGTTTGACACACTTCAGCTTATTCTCGATAAGACAGCAGAGGAACTTGATCTTGATGTTGACAAGTGTAAGATTTCTACTCCTTCATACGCAGGCGGCATGATGGCATTTACCATTACTGCCGAGGGTGAAGAGGAATACGTTCAGAAACTTCCTTCCATGTATGTTGATAATATTCAGGATCCATCATATACTGACAATAAGGGATATTTTGAAAAGTGCTCATATACCGGATATACAGTAGATACATCAGTCGAAGAAGGTCAGACTGAAGAAGAAAAGGTTGTAAATTTTGCGGTATCTGTTGCAATTAAGGGCAGAAAGAGTGCTTATCATCCTGATGATGCAGCATAATAAGGAGGTAGAGAAAAATGAAATTAAATTATAGAGATCGTATTATTATAGGTGTTCTGCTTGCCTTGTCAGTAATACTTATAGTGGCTTTCCTTCTGATTAAGCCTAAGAAACAAGAAATTGATGATAATAAGGCACAACTCGCTACACTTCAGGCATCACAGGCTGAGGTGCAGTCACAAATTGATGAGATCCCCGGCCTCAAGACAGATATTAAGAATATCCACGCTGAGGGTATCAAGTTCACAGAAGATTTCGTAGAACTTGAAACTTTCGATAACACACGTAAGTTCGACCAGTTAATGCAGAAGTTTGCAGAGGAAAACGAAGTAACAATCACTTCTTTGAGTGTAAGTGATGTAGGTGTTACAAACCTCGGTTATTACTACTTTGTTCCACCTGTAGTTGCTGAAAATTTCCGTTTACAGTATGATATCAACGGCGAACTCAAAAAAGAAATTGATGAGTTAAGAAAAGAAAGCAACGCTCTTGCAGGAAGATCAGCTGCAAACCTTATGAAGGCAACTTACACAATTAATGTAACTGCTGAAGAAAAGGAAAACTTGTGGAGCTATATGGAGGCAATGGAGCAGCAGAAGGAAACAATGATTATCGATTCTGTAACTCTTTCAAACTTAGAAATTAAGGAAGTTGAAAATGCACAGCCTGCGGAAGGTGAAGAAGAAATGCTTCCTGAAGCTACATTTGTTGTTTCTCTGTACTCAGTATATGAAATGCCTGAGCCTGATACGGAGATGAAATAATTTTCCACGCTGAAGTTATGATACAAGACTTGTTTTGATTCCGCAAATCTATGGCTATTGCGGTGAAACAAGAAATCATAGGTAAGTGTGGAGATCGAAGCAAGTCTAATATAACTGGAAAGGCGGTATGTAAAATGAAAAATGAAAAGAATAGAAAACTAAAAGGTTCAGTTCTTTTAACAGTTGTTTTCGTAATGGCAATTCTCATTGTTTTCATGTTCGGAACATTGTCACTTGCTCTTTCGGCAAGCAACAGATCTCACGTTAACTATTCAAGCGCACAAACAAGCGTAACTGCCCGTGCTGTTGCAGAGAGTGCTATCAGTGCTATTGCTAATAACAGCGAAAATGGTAAAGCTTACGCTACGGCAATTGCAAATCTTAAAGATAGAAATTCTATAGAAGTTGGTGTACAGCTTTCAAGTGATGCTGATGGACCTCTCGCAATGGGTGATGTCAGCAATGTTGTAATTTCACACATTGGTACAACAGACTTCTATGATCCCGTGACAAATAGATGGGAAACAAGAGATGTTCTGAAATTTACAGCAAATGTTGAAATGGCTGGTGTTGTCAGCACATCTTCTGTATATGTTGTAAAGCATTATGACAAAGACACCGCAGGCGGTACCGGCGGCGGTGCAGGATTCGTTACAACAGCAGGTGCTAATCTCAAAACACAGACAAGTGTTTTCGGCGGTGCTTATATCTCACTTCCGGAACTGTCTGAAGCAAAAAAATATAACTATGCCGGCGATTACGCTACAAGAATGGCATCAAGAACATTCCGTAATGTAGAACCAGGTAAAGATGTAGAGAAATTCGAGATGAATAACTCTGGTTCTGTTTTAGAAGCTGATGTATATGTCAATAGTGATATGTACATTCAAAACTGGTCCGGATTTGTATTCCCTTATACAGGTACAGGAATTACTGTTTTAGGTGACCTTGGATTTGATACAAATGCAAAGAGTCACTTGAACTATATAATGGTAAACAAGCCAAGCGGTGATATCAGCTTCCAGGAAGTACCTTATCTTTATGTAGACGGTAAGATTACCGGTAAAGACGGTGTAGTAGTTCTTGGTCCAAGAGAAACCAAAGATAATGTATCAACCATCGAAGAAACATTCCCCTTTAACACATTCTGTGCTTCTATTGAAGCTACACATCCCGACAGCATAATCAACTCAAATATATATTGTATGGATGAAGGACTTGACAGTATTATCAAGGGTTCTAAGCATACTTTATTATATACATGGGCTGGCGATACAATCAATAAGATCGAAAGTAAAAAGAGAACTACTTCAGTTGGCGGAGAAATCTGCACAATGGGTAATCTTACACTTGAAAACATAGTTATTGACGGTGATGTTCGTGTTAAGGGCAATCTCACAGTTACAGGTAAAGTAATTGTAAATGGTGATGTTGCTGTTGAAGGCAATATTACCGGAACAATTCTTACAGAGAATCCCGGTGCTGAGAATGCAAATGGATTATACGTTAGCGGCAACATTTACTGTGATAGTCTTGATTCAAACACAGTAAAGACAGAGTTGGAAATTCCTAATAAGAAAGGATATTACTATGTTTATGATCCAACCATAAGAACAGTTGACGGTGTTACTGGATACACCTTCTGTAATGGTAAAATTATTCAGGACAATCATATGGAGAATGGTGTGCCTAACGGAACATTACCCGAAAGTATACCAAAAATTTATCATACAATGAATGAGAATGAATTTCCTAATCCTGACGCTAATGGAATTGAAACAGATGTAACAGGTTACTTAATTGGTACTGATTACTTCTACGATGGCGTTTCCCATGAACTTGATAAATATAAATTTACTGACGAAGAGGGAAATCCTTGTTTCTATTGCGAGACAAAAATCGTAGGATTCCAGCCGTCCGACGGCAATACTGAGGGTTACGAAGTAATAAAAATTGGTGATACTGAGTACAAGTACAGATTAAAGACAAACTATTACACAAAGGTTGAAACACCAACTTCAAAGCATATGGTATCAATCGGAGGTTCTCTCCAGAAGTATCTTGACAAAATTGGCGAAGATGAAGTTTATCCTGAATATGCAACAAGAGAAGCAGTTTTGGCATATCCAGGTTCGGGATACAACGAGGATACAAAGATTGTAAAAACTATTGAAGAAGTTCTTACAGATGTTGCAAACCCTTATAAACAAGTACTTCCTGATGGTATGAAGAGTGAATATGACAAAGAAACTTGTATCGAGTCGTTACTGCAACTTGCTGATGAGCAAGGTATTGCTGCTACAGCAGGCGATCTGACAACTCTTGGTACTACAGCTGCCGGCAGGCAAAAGTATGAATTTAATGGTGAAACATATTATCATGTCAAAAAAGAAGAGTGTAACGGTCAGTGGGCAGATGTTGTAAAAAATGCTTCAATGTTTATCAGCGAAAGCTGTAAATTGGGTGGTTTTGAAATCCCCAAGGGTGTAATCGTTGATCCCGGCTCAAGCAGCATTGTAATTGGTGTTGACAGTGGGAAAACATTGACATTCGCCAAAAGCGATGGCAATGCTGAAAAAGGCAAGGGCAATATTTTTGTAGACGATGCTGAAGGCGGAGATGTTTACTTTTATATTGACAATAATGCAACATTGGATTTTAAGGGTAATATTCTTCTTACACGTGGTTATTGGGATCTTTTTAAAACAACAAAGAAAATCAGCTATAACACACCTGAAAAGGACGGCTATACAAGTATCGAAAAAGCTCTTGATGATAGAATGAAGCCCAATGTTCAGGTATTCGGAACTGAAAAATCCAAGCTTAATATCTCAAACTGTGATACGATGTCCATGTATGTAAAATCGCCTGAAATTTCTACGAGCATCGGTGGTGGTACAGGAGCTATGGCTGACAGTTTCCTTTATAACGGATATGATGTAATCGTTGGTGCTGATGGTGCTAATGTAAAACAGCTGCTTATTGGCTGCTTCAATGTTAAGGAAGCTGAGCCCGCAGAAAACCAGCTCCGTGTTGTATTTATTCCGGAGGATGATGGCAAAAAGAAAGTCGTTATTGACCAGTTGAACAACTTCTGGTACAGACCATACTACTATAGTGAATTCTAAGGGAGGACAGCTATGAAGAAAAAAGTGTTCAAGAAGAAAATCTTCAAGGGTATGACGCTGGTGGAAATCATCATTTCCATAGCTGTGCTTGCTGTTATGACTACTGTGCTTGTTGCCGTTTCAACTTCAATTCAAAACTATCTGCGAGCAGCAGGCGATATGAACGACAGAGTTGCCGTACAGGCACCTGTCGCTCAAGCAGGAGATAATGTTGCAGGAACATATCTGGATAAGATTCGTATCGATATCATACCTTCAACAAATAATCCTTCTGTGACAATTCCTCTTGAAGGAGATTTATATCAGGTTTACAAAGATAATGAAATGTCAGATCACGCAGATGAAGTCGGTCGTAATCTGAATATGAAGTTTATTAACAATATTCAGACTACAACAGATGCTCCTAAGGGCAGCACACCGGCAACAACAGCGGCAATGCCTACTGTTGAGGCTACTTCATAAGTACAGGAGGGATAATGATGAAAAAACAAAAGAAGCTTAAAGGCTTCACCTTAATTGAATTAATTATCGTTCTTGCGATTTTCGGCGTAATTCTTTCTGTTGTAATGTCACTTCTTGATCCAGCATCAAAGATTATGAAAAAAGCTTCTACACGAGAGCGAACTGCTGCGTATGCTGATAATATTTCAGAATACATAACAAATTCAATTACTTATGCAAAGTTTATTCGTGTCTATGATGGCGGTTTCTGCTCGAATGACGGTTTTGAAACACCTCTTTCCGGTACACTTGTTGAACAGGAACAGGAGGCTGCACTTGATCTGGTTAGCGAAATGCTTAATGATGCTTGTGACAGAAACGGACAGCCTGTTACAGGTAAAGTACACATACTGAAGTTTATCAATACACCTGTTTCCGATGCTGACGTTAACCTTGAAGAAGGTAAAATTTATGAATCTGTTTATGATTTTAAAGTAGGAGCAAGGATTACTGAACTTAAAGAAGATCCATTAAATCCAGGATCTAAGATTGAGGTCGATTTATTAAATATTTCTCCCGAAATACTAAATAATGCTACTTATGTTCCTGTAATTAACCGTGATGTAATCAATCCCGAGCATTTCGAGGATTACTGTTACTACTATAAGAATGGTTATTATACACTCGATCCTATCGAAGATCCTGATAACTATTCCAAGGAAGGTATTACAAGTTTTGCACCGGTTCCAGTTGTGTACTACAACGCTCTTAACGAAATCCGTAACATTTCAAAAATGGATCACACTCTTAATATCAGCGTAATTTCATACGCAAAGGATAAGGGTGGAAAAATTGAGGGTGTTGAAGACAAGACTACTTCAGAAAAAGTTACTCTTTTCAGAGCACCTGCGCATTTGAATTCTGCAAGTATGGCACTTGTAAATGCTAAGAAGGTTGATGATAATCAGGCTGTTATGTATATAAAGCCTGGTAGGAAAGCAGATGAAGGATATAAAGTAGATACTTCTTTACCATTTGAGCACGCTAAAGATACAGATTATGGATATGCATTTTGGGAATATAAACCCACATTCATAGGCGTAGCTGACAACCTCTATGTTGTTTACATTATGCCTAACGAAATGTCAGATGTAAATATCAATTATGGCGGCAATAGTAGTGCACCGGGAGTTTCAACACCAGGTGCTTCAACCCCTGCAACAGAGCCTACAACCATAGTTTAAAACGAAACTAAATGAAATAAAAACAGGCAGCAGTCTAATGCTGCTGCCTGTAATTATTTTAGCCTTACTGTGGCTGGGCGGTAAGGAGTGATATGTACCAGTTTGCAATTTCATTGCCCCAAAGCATTGCGACGGCTATTCCCATTGAAAGGTATGGACCAAAGGCAAATTTTGAATCCTTTGTGATAACCTTGATAATGATTCCGCCAATGGCAGCGGCAATAACACCAATAAATGCTGAAACGATAACAGCCTGTGTTCCGAGGAGTGCGCCGGCGGCAAACATCAAAGCCGTGTCGCCCTGTTCAATAGCTCGGAAATCTTCGCCACATCTTTTACGGATAATCGGTCTGCTTACTTCCCCGATAATAAAGAAGGGAACGCTTATAATCAGAGCACCGATAATTCTGTGTTTGAGAGTTACATCATCTGTAAAGATTGCGGCAGGAACAGCAAGAAGCAGAATAAGACCGACAATAACAAGGTCGATTTCCTGAGTGTCCCAATCCATAAATGCTATTACAATAAGAAGGGACATCAGAACGCAGGTTATTATGGCTTTAGCATTAATATCGAGCACCCAGAATGTCAGAACGTAAAGCAGACCATTGAGGGACTCAACCACAGGATACCGTGCGGATATTTTTTCGCCGCAGCTATGGCATTTTCCTCTGAGGAAAATCCAGCTGAAAACAGGAATAAGATCAATTGGTCTTATCTTTGTTCCGCAGGACATACAGTGGGAGGCACGTTTTGTTAAGGAACGGTCCTCGGGTTTTTCCATTGGAAGCCTGATGATAACGACATTCAGGAAGCTTCCGATACAGATGCCAAAGAGAAAGATAATGGTTAAAAACACAAGTATGAATGACAACTCCGTGTATGGATCATGGAGCATGTTCAAAAAATCAGACATTGTTTTTGACCTCCTTACATAATTATTTAACACAATAATTATATCACATTTATTTTTATTTTTCAAGTATAATTTAAGATTGTTCCAAAAAAATGGGGCAGCTTTAAAAAATTAGCGGAGGTTTGAATATGAGAAACGAGAGAATCGGCGACTACCTTGTTAGTCAGGGCTTGCTTAATGAAGAACAGCTTACCAAGGTTCTTCAGGCTCAGAAGGAGTCAAATGGTGCCAAAAAATTCGGTGATGTTGTTGTAGAGCTTGGATTTATGACAGAAGTCAACTTCACAAAAGCTCTTGCAGGAAAGCTGAGAGTACAGTATGTTGATCTTGATAACATCGACATCAACACAGACGCTGTGCAGAAGGTGCCTGAGCAGCTGGCAAGAAAACATACGGTAATCGCTATCAACATTCAGGGTAAGCGTCTTACTGTTGCAACAAATGACCCTGTAAACTTTATCGTACTTGAAGATATTAAGGTATCTACAGGTATGGATACAGTTCCTGTACTTGCAACTACATCAGCTATTAATAAGGCTATCGGTAAGTGCTATTCAATGCAGAACGTAGATAACGTTCTCGAAGGTGTTAACGCTATGGCAAATGACCTCGGCGGAAACCTTGAGGATCAGGAGTCACAGGACAGAGTTGAATCAGCTCCTATCGTTAAGCTTGCTACAACAATCGTAGAAAACTCATTCAGAGCAGACGCTACCGATATTCATATTGAACCTTTTGATAAGTATACAAGAATTCGTATCCGTGTAAATGGTGACCTTGTTGAGCTTATGAACATTTCATCTGCTGTACACAGCGCACTTACAACACGTTTCAAGCTCATCAGCGGAATGAACATCGCTGAAAAGAGAATCCCACAGGACGGTCGTTTTACACAGGTTGTTGACGGCTGTACACTTGATGTCCGTGTATCCTCACTTCCTATGGTTCACGGTGAAAAAATCGTTATCCGAATTCTTTCCACAGGTCAGATTGCACTTCGTAAGATTACTGACCTCGGTATGTCAGACTATAACTATCAGCTGTTCGAGTCAATGCTTCGTGTACCTCACGGCGTTATCCTCGTAACAGGACCTACCGGTTCCGGTAAAACAACAACTCTTTATGCTGCTCTCGGTGAAATCGCTCGTCCTAACGTAAACGTAGTTACAGTTGAGGACCCTGTCGAAAAAGCTATCGACGGCATTAACCAGTGTCAGGTTAACGTAAAGGCAGGCATGACATTCGCAGCTGCCCTTCGTTCAATCCTCCGTCAGGACCCTGATATCGTTATGATCGGTGAGATGCGTGATACGGAAACAGCCGATATCAGTAT
>CALFMA010000233.1 GCA_937880065.1 uncultured Ruminococcus sp. | reverse complement strand
CACCGAGAACGACGGAAATATAACAGGTTCCCGCTTCGTCCATACCACCCTCAGCTATGTTATATCCCGTTTCCTCGGAATGTGCCGCCTTGAATCCCACGTGCCTTTCATAGGAATTGGCAAGTTTATTTTCGCTTACAAGTTCAGTTTGCCCCGATTTTACGAAATCACGCCATGTTTTGAAAATCGGGCGGAGAAAACCGTATTCCGCAATCTTTGAGCAAATCACCGCCATATCGTGAGCCGTTGTGTATTCCCTTTCGTCATAATATCCATAAGGGGAATAAAAGGCTGTATTCCGCAATCCAAGGTCAAAAGCCTCGGTATTCATACGCATTACGAAATTTTCAACGGACTGCTCCGATTTCTCCGCAAGAACAGTTACCGCATCATTTGCATTGCCGATAATTACCGATTTCAGCAGTTCCTCCACGGTCATTTTATCCCCTGCTTCAAGCCATATGACAGCACCTTTTGTGCCTGTTACCGCCGATGACGCTGTAAGTTCCGTTGACATAAGATATTTTCCTGTTTCAATATCCTCAGCTACGAGCAGAATTGTCATAAGCTTTGATAAATAGCCCACATTCAGCCGTAAATCGGCATTTTCGCTGTCCAGAACGGTCTGTGTGGTAGCTTCCATAAGAACATATGCTTTTGCGGAATTTGTTGTATCATCGGCAATAGTATACAACGGACTAACTATTGTCAATAATACGACAAATGATATAAAAACAGCTATTATTTTTCTCATAACATCACCCGATAAATTTTATTCGGGGAATTTAAATTTTATGAATTTTCGCTGAGATAAATCTCCATTCGGCTCTGAATACGCTCTGCACATTCTTCGGCAGTTATCTCCCCTGCGGCAAAGCTTTTGTATTCATCGTCGAGAATTTCTCCCACTTTTGAACGGAGTCCACCAAGGCTGTTACACTTTTCAATAAATCCGATGATGTACTCATACTGTTCCTCTGTAATAGTGGGGTCGAACTCAAATCTTAAACCATTCATACCGCCTGCCGCTGAACCATTTTCCGTTGCCGCACGCTGTCGTGCCGTACACTTATAAAAAGCGTCCTTGCGGACTGGAAACATATGAAAACCGATTTCCTCCTGCTTTTTTTCTCCAAGCAGCCAGCACATATACGCCCAGCCGCCCTCGGTACAGTTTCCGCTTTTGAGAACAGAATAATAATCACCGCAGTTTATCGTTCCTCCGCCATCCTTAGTAGGATTTGCTACAAGTGTTATATCCTCCATTTTAAAGCCAAAATGTGCTGCGTAGCCGGGACCTTGCAGCCAACTCATAGAACCTCCGCTCCAACCAAGCAGAGCCTCTTTATTTCTTAACAATGCCGCATTCATTTCCTCCAAAGCAGCGGTTTCTTCCTGAGTCATATTCTGATAATCGGGCATTTCATCAAATACAAGTTTCAAATCACGGCATAATTTAAGCATTTTTATAAAGCTTTCGGAGGTAAAATCACAGGTGTTATTGTCAAAATCCACCCATTGCTCCACGTTATTGCGACAGAGATAGCAGAATAATCCGTGTCTGCTGTCAAATGACCATTTATCGCCGATATACATATTTTCGGGCATATTTTCAACAACCTCAAAAAATTCGTCCAGAGTCCAGTTGCTGTACTCTCTGCCAAGCACCTCACTCCACGCTATATTGCAGTTTACATAGAATGTATCTGACATAAAGTAAAGTTTATCCCCTGTTTCGTAGGCTTCAAGGACATTTGGCATAATATCCTCACGGGACAATCCGCCATAGGTGTCCATAAGCTCGTACATATCGGCAAATGCACCTATATTTGTGTAGCTCTGAACTGTATCGAGGTCTGAATAACAATAAATATCGGGTGAATTATCCGACAGCACATCAGCTCGCAGTGCATCTGTGCCGTATTCGTAATTTCTGAGTTCAACTTCATATTCATCGTTTGATTTATTGAAAGCTGCTGCAAGTTCGTCATGTGATGTATTTATACCGTCAAGGGCAAGAACAACTTTTTCACGGTTTTCAACGTAGTCATCGGGGCGGACGGTCATAAGCAGAAGTGCGGTTTCTCCCATATCTCCCGAATAAAACGCAGCAAATTTTCCCTCACCCACATAGGCAGCGTCATATACGGTATTTCCCACAATACGAGAGGCATTATAATCCACAAGCATGAGAGTCTGTCCGTCTGCTGTAATGCCATAAATTCCACGCTGCATAACTCCGAAAAGGCTGTAATCCCCTTTTCCCGTAAAAAGTTCACCGTTTCTGCGGACGTATTCGCCGAATTCCGTAGGATTTTCGGAATATTTCAGGCTTTCATCTGTAATGCAGTAATGCTGAAATTCTGAAGCCACAAGCTGTCCCTCTGCGTTAATGACATAATGAACAGTAGCTTCTTTTGCCTTTTCAGACACAACGCCGTTTTTGTCTATAACATAATCGCCGTTAAATCCTGCAATAATGTAATTTCCGTTGTAGAATACGAAATCCTCTACGTTTTCCATAAGACTGAATGAATCGGGAATATCC
>CALFMA010000232.1 GCA_937880065.1 uncultured Ruminococcus sp. | reverse complement strand
AGCTGATTTGTAATCAGCAGGTCGGGGGTTCGAGTCCGTCCACCAGCTCCATTTTATCGGCAATAGTCGGTAAATATCAGAAATTGTTAAGGGAGAGTTCCCGAGTGGCCAAAGGGGGCAGACTGTAAATCTGTTGCTTTTCAGCTTCGGTGGTCCGAATCCACCCTCTCCCACCAATTTCCCTTAAATATCCTCAGTAACTCCGCTATAATGAAAGCGGATTTTTTTATGCCCTGAAAAAAAGCGGATTTGTACGGAAATGCTTATTCATTGTGCAGAAATAATATGTAAATAGCTATTAGCTGTGAGCCTTTAGCCATTAGCTTATATGTACGGCAGTCCGTCAACATAAGTACCAGTAAGGAGGAGATAATAATGATACGTGCTAAAGTTGTTTATACACCTGAACATTTAAAACAGCATTATTTGTCATTATATAAAGTTTTTACGATAGCTTGTTCGATAGTTGTTGTTTTATGTGTAATTCTCGTGATACTATCATCACTGGTATTTAAAATGATAAATGAACCTATGCCTTCTGAACAGGTTAAACGCTTAATTTTTATTATTTCAAGTTCAATTTTCTTAATATTTTTGAATATATGGTTATACTTTATACAACCGCACATCTTTATAAAGAACCATAGAAAAAAGTATGGTGATTCTCCTATGCTCTATGAGTTTGATGAAAATGAAATGAGGGCAAGTTGTAAAGGTGCAGATTTTAATGAAAATGCTGCTATTACATACGATAAGCTTGATAAAGTTCGTGAAACTCCGAAATGCTTTTTGCTTTTTCCGGAAAAGAATTTAGCTTATGTAATCGGCAAGCACGAAATCACCGAGGGAACAGCAGAAGATTTAAGAAATCTGCTGAAAAGCAAGTTAGGAAAGAAATTCAAATAAAGCTAAAGGCTAACAGCTAACGGCTGATAGCTCTAAAATATAAGGAGAGAAAAATATGATAAGAGAAGATTTGAGAAATATTGCCATTATCGCCCACGTTGACCACGGCAAGACAACCCTTGTTGACGAAATGCTGAAACAGGGCGGCGTATTCCGTGAAAATCAGGCAGTTGCAGAGCGAGTAATGGACTCCAACGACATTGAGCGTGAGCGTGGAATTACTATCCTTGCGAAAAATACTTCCGTTATGTACAACGGCACAAAAATAAATATCATTGATACACCCGGACACGCTGACTTCGGCGGCGAGGTTGAGCGAGTTCTCGAAATGGTTGACGGCGTTCTTCTTCTCGTTGATGCTGCTGAGGGACCAATGCCCCAGACTCGTTTCGTGCTTTCAAAGGCACTTGAAATGGGACACAAAATCATTGTTGTTGTAAATAAGATTGACCGTCCCGACGCTCGTCTTGACGAAATCGGCGACGAAGTTCTTGAACTTCTCCTTGACCTTGACGCTAACGAGGAACAGCTTGAATCTCCCCTCCTTTTCTGCTCAGGCAGAAGCGGTACTGCATCAATCAGCCAGTACGAGGCAGGCACAGACTTAAAGCCCCTTTTCGATACAATTATCAACTACATTGAGCCGCCAAAGGGTGAGGAGGAAGAACCCCTCCAGATGCTTATTTCCTCTATCGACTACAACGAATATGTCGGCAGAATCGGTATCGGCAGAATTGTACGTGGTAATATCAAGGTAAATCAGCAGGTAACTGTATGCGATTACACAGGTTCAAAGAAGAGCTACAACTCCAAAATCGTTTCACTTTTACAGATTCAGGGCTTGCAGAGAGTGCCTGTAGAATCCGCTATGGCTGGCGATATTGTGTGGATTTCAGGTATTGAGGGTATCACAATAGGTGATACAATCTGTGCTGTTGATGCTCCCGAGCCACTCCCATTTGTAAAGATTTCCGAGCCTACAGTAGAAATGACATTTGCTGTAAATGACAGCCCATTCGCAGGTAAAGAAGGTAAGTTCGTAACTTCCCGTCAGCTCCGTGAGCGACTTTTCAAGGAACTTCTGAAAGACGTTTCCCTCAGAGTTGAGGAAACTGAAAATACAGACGCATTCAGAGTTGCAGGCAGAGGTGAAATGCACCTTTCAATTCTCATTGAGAATATGCGTCGTGAGGGCTATGAGCTGTCAGTTTCAACTCCCCGTGTACTTCTCAAAGAGGGTGAGGACGGCAGAAAGCTTGAACCTATCGAGCGACTTGTAGTCGATGTTCCAGAGGATAGCGTAGGTTCTGTTATGGAGAAAATGGGCAGCCGTAAGGGTGAACTTGTTTCAATGCACCCACAGGGCAGCCGTATGAGAATTGAATTCCTTGTTCCTGCACGTGGACTTTTCGGCTATAAGAGTGAATTCCTCACAGATACAAAGGGCGAGGGAATTATGAGCCACGTATTCGAGGAATATCAGCCATACAAGGGCGATATTGACCGCAGAAGCATGGGTTCACTTGTATCCTTTGAAACAGGCGAAGCTGTAACATACGGACTTTTCAACGCACAGGAGAGAGGACAGCTGTTTATTCCTGCGGGAACTCCCGTTTATGAGGGAATGGTAGTTGGTATGTCACCTAAGAGCGATGACCTTGTAGTAAACGTGTGCAAGAGAAAGCACCTTACAAATACACGTGCAAGCGGAAGTGATGACGCACTCCGTCTTGTTCCTCATCGTATTCTCAGCCTTGAAGACTGCCTTGAATTCCTTGCTGATGACGAACTTCTTGAAGTAACTCCCGAAAGTCTCAGAATTCGCAAGAGAATTTTAAGCAACAGCCAGCGTGCTAAGGTAAGAGCAAAGGGTTAATCTGATTCGTAATTATAAGGACGGTGGAAATTTTTTCTGCCGTCCTTTTTATGCAAAATAAAATCTTTTTAGAATTTAACAAAAAATATTGACAGAATAAATACCGTATGATATAATAAAACTGGATAGAATACCATATTTTATGGAGAGAAGTCCAACTTCGGTAGGATAGTATTCAGATACGTGTAGTTTAGGAGGAATTGCTATGAAAAACAAATTCAAAAAAATCGCAGCCTTTCTTGCGGCTGAGGTAATGTGTGTAAGCACAACTCTCTCTTATCCCGTAATTGCTGCTGAAACCGATGAGCCGAATTCGTCTGTTTCAGATACGGAGGGAGTTGCTGTTAATGAAACCAACTTCCCCGATGATATTTTCCGCAGTTACATTGACCGGAACTTTGACACAACCAATGACGACATTCTCACAGCTGAGGAAATTTCAGCTGCAAAGACAATTGAAAGTGCTATAGCGATAGTAAATGAATATGAGGACGTATCCGACGTTCAGATTAAAACCCTTGAAGGTATCCAATATTTTACCGAATTGGAAACTATAGATGTAAGCGGCAATATGATTGCAAATCTTGAACTGGACGGATTTGAAAAGCTTGAATATGCGGCTATAGATTCAAATCATCTTGCTTCTCTGAAAATAAGCAATTGCCCGTCACTTGAAAGACTCCATTGCAGCTATAATGACCTTACTTATCTTGATTTCGGGGAATTGCCTGATCTTAAAATTTTGTGCTGCATGGACAATAAGCTGACTAATATTGATTTCACAAAATTCCCTACCCTTGAAGAAGCGTATTGCTGGGGAAACAGTATGGACTATTTCAATATAGAAAATATGGAAAGTCTTATAATCGCTGAGTGTTCGAATAACAATGTTGAAAGAGTCTTTTTGGACGGATGTAAAAATCTAAGAGAATTATATTGCAGCGGCAATAGAATTGAAAGTATTGATTTAAGCCCGTGTACTAATCTTGCAACTTTAAACATCGGTCAAAACATGCTTAAAACCCTTGACGTAAGCTGCTGTAAAAAATTATACAAAGTTGTTGCTTATGATAATCAACTTACATGCCTTGATTTGAGCAAAAATGAAGGACTTGCAGATGTTTCGGTTTTCTGGAACAGCTATCAGGTGCGACTTGACGAAAATAACTCCTTTGACCTTTCAACGCTTCCCGAGGGATTTGACCTTGAAAAAGTAATTGAGTGGAATGGCGGAACAGTTGAGGGCAATATCCTTACATTTGACGAGGGAGCAGAGGAAGTTAAATACAAATATGACTTTGGTATGGGATTTTCAGAGGAAATTACTCTGAAAAAAGCACCGCCCTTGCCGTCGGAACCCCTTGCCGAGGGTGCAACAAGAGTTACACTTTACGGCATAAACGGTGAGCTTGTTCCCGAGGAATTTGTTAAAGGTGCAAATTGGGGATTCGGCACAAATATTGGTATAAAAAATCCAAATTCTCCCAACGGCTGGATGTATACAGGACCTATATTCTATTTAGACTCCAACCCCTGCATAGTTGATACCACACAGCTGGCAGATTTGTATAAAAGAGCTGATAAATTCGAAGTAGGAAGCTTGAGGAATCATGAAAAGCCTGAAATAGTTCTCAATGAAAACGGCTCTTTGGAACTCATTTTCACTATTGAATATGACCACACAGTATTTACATTTTATGATGTGAATTCACGTGAAAAGATTGAAATTCCCGAAGAATCAAAATTGACGATTATTGACCTCAACTCTCCCGATGATGCAGTATTCAATATTGCATCAAATCCTGCTTACTTCCCCGGTACAGATCAATCACTTTCTTATTATCGTAGTTCTATGAAAATTGAAACATCGGCAGGCTATTATGATGTCTGTGATGTTAATTATAATGATGATACCCGTGGAAGAATTAGTGTTGATATTTATATGGAATGGCATGCAAAGGGTGATGTCAACGGCGACAGCAAGCTGACAGTTGCAGATGCTGTACTGGTTGAAAAGTGGCTTCTCGGTAAATCAGATGTTGAATTTGCGGACTGGAAAGGTGCAGACTTTGTATATGACAACAAGCTTGATGTATACGATATGATTAAATTAAGACAAAGACTTGTTGAAAAGGAATATGTAATGCCTGATGTTGAGGTGAAATACGGTCCCGATATGACTGTAATAGCTGATGAACTGAAAATGTATCTCGGACCTGATGAAAGCTATGAAGTTGCAGCTGTAATACCAAAGGATACATGGCTTACTGAAAAGGGCTTTTGCGAAGACGATGATTTCTGGGTATTCGTTGAATATCATGGACAGCACGGCTGGATAAGAATTTATGAAGCTGATAATGAAACAATGACAGTTAGGTTTATGGTGGAAGCGAAAAAACCTGTAATTTACCTCTATCCCGAAGAAGAAACTGATGTTCACGTAGAACTTGAACTTACAGAGTCAGACCTTGCAACAACATATCCCAAGTATAACAACGGCTGGGATGTTACAGCATATCCCGACGGTTCACTTGTGAATAAGGCTGATGGTTCAAATCATAAGTATCTTTTCTGGGATGCTAAAAACTGCCGTACAAGATATGATATGTCAAAGGGATTTTGTGTTGCAGGAAGTGACACGGAGAAATTCCTGAAAGAAAAGCTCACATATATGGGACTTACGGAGCAGGAGATGAACGAATTTATCGTTTACTGGCTGCCCGAAATGGAGTCAAATGAGTACAATCTCATTACATTCCAAGGTGAAGCATATACAGAGGCCTCAAAGCTTAATATTACGCCAATTCCCGATAGTTTATGCCGTATCTTTATGGTATATACCGCACTTGATAAGCCTGTGAATATTCAGCCGCAGGAACTTGAAACCTTTGAAAGAAAAGGCTTTACAGTTGTGGAATGGGGCGGAAGTGAGATAAAGCGTAATTAAAGCTTAAAAAGCCATTAGCTATTAGCCTTTAGCCAATGAGTACGGTGAATTTAAGCGTTATTATTTATTTTGTATGGGCTGCCTTGGGCAGCCCATACAATTTATATCAGAATACAAAAGCTAACAGCTAATAGCTAAAGGCTAAAGGCTGAATGTTAGTATATACTAATTCGAAAATATTGCATTTCTGCGAAAAAAGTGCTATAATAAAATGTAGAACGACTTTTTTGAGGTAAAGTATGAAAAGAATTACAGTTATCACAGGTCATTACGGCTGCGGAAAGACAAATCTCTCTGTAAATCTCGCTGTGAAAGCGGCAGAAAAATGGGAAAAAGTCACCGTTGTTGACCTTGACCTTGTAAACCCATATTTCCGTACAGCTGATTTCAAAAAGCTGTTTGAAGAAAAGGGAATTAATCTCATTGCCCCCGATTTTGCCAATACAAACCTTGATGTTCCCTCGGTGCAGTTCGATATTGAACTTCTTGCCGCAGGTGACGGATGCCTTATTATTGACGTTGGCGGCGATGACGCAGGTGCATTTGCCCTTGGCAGATACGCACAGGCTCTCAATAATCACATAGATGAACTTGAAATGCTCTATGTCATCAATCAGCGGAGAAATCTCACGGAAACAGCCGATGAAGCCGTTTCCCTTATGTATGAGATTGAAGCCGCTTCACGTATGAAGCATACAGCGGTGGTGAATAACACAAACCTCGGCTGTGAAACAACTTCGGAGATTATCGCACAATCGAAAAATTTTGCTGATGAAGTATCGGCAAAAACAGGACTTCCCCTTGCGTTTACAACTTGTCCCGAGGATTTGTGCAGCTCCCTTGAAAATAACGATATACTCCCCATAAAGGTTTTTGTAAAGCCTCTGTGGGAAATATAATACCAATATTTCAGATAGAAAGTGTGGTGTAAGAATTGGCTAAAATGACTGTTATTACAGAACGCTGTAAGGGCTGCGGTCTTTGTACTGCTGCCTGCCCTAAGAAAATTGTTGAGCTTCAGAAAGAGAAGCGTAACAAAAAGGGCTATTTCTACGCTGTATGTACCGATCAGGACGCTTGTATAAGCTGTGCAATGTGTGCAACTATGTGTCCCGATTGTGCAATCACTATCGAAAAGTAATTGAAAGGAGCTTAAAGCTTTGGAAAGAAATCTTATGAAGGGCAATGAAGCTCTTGCTGAGGCCGCTATCAGAGCAGGCTGTAAGTGCTTCTTCGGCTACCCTATCACACCACAGACAGAGCTTGCCGCATATATGGCAAAGCGTATGAATAAGGCAGGCGGCGTATTTTTACAGGCAGAGTCTGAAATTGCCGCTATCAATATGGTTCTTGGTGCAGCATCTACAGGTGTTCGTGCTATGACATCATCTTCATCCCCGGGAATTTCTCTCAAAAGCGAGGGTATTTCCTATATCGCAGGTTCTGACCTCCCTGCTGTAATCATCAACGTACAGCGTGGCGGCCCCGGACTTGGCGGAATTCAGCCCTCACAGGCTGACTACTGGCAGGCTACAAAGGCTCTCGGTCACGGCGACTTCCACCTCCTCGTATATGCTCCTGCATCTGTACAGGAAATGGTTGATATGGTTGTAAAGGCATTTGATAAGGCTGATGAATACCGTATGCCTGCAATGATTCTTGCTGACGGACTTCTTGGACAGATGATGGAGCCTGTATCATTCCCCGAAATCAACGCAAATCCCACAGACAAGAGCAGCTGGGCTGCTGACGGTCACAAGGGCAAGAGAGCTCACCACATCGTAAACTCTCTCTACCTCAAGCCCGATGAGCTTGAAAAGTCCGTTGCTGACAGATTTGCAAGATATGAAACAATCAAGGAAAACGAAACTGACGCTGAGCTTTATCTCACAGAGGACTGCGACATTCTTCTTTGTGCATTCGGTGCAACTGCAAGAGTTGTAAAATCTGCTGTAAACGAGGCAAGAGCACAGGGTATCAAGGCTGGACTTTTCCGTCCAAAGACACTCTGGCCATTCCCTGTTAAGGAGCTTAACGAGGCTGCTAAGAACGCTAAGAAGCTTCTCTCCGTTGAAATGTCAATGGGACAGATGATTGACGATATCAAGCTTGCTATCAACTGCTCCAAGCCCGTTGAATTCTACGGACGTACAGGCGGTATTATTCCTAACCCTGCTGAAATTCTGGCAGAAATCAAAAAAGTCGGAGGTGCTGAATAATGGCTGTAGTATTTGAAAGACCAAAGTCACTCCTTGATGTTCCTACACATTACTGCCCCGGTTGTACTCACGGTATCGTTCACAGGCTCGTTGCTGAGGTTATGGACGAAATGGGTATCGAGGGCGATACAGTTGGCGTATGCCCTGTTGGATGCTCCGTTATGGCATATGACTATTTCGGCTGCGATATGATTGAAGCTCCCCACGGACGTGCTCCAGCTGTTGCAACAGGTGTTAAGCGTACAAATCCCGATAAGTTTGTATTTACATATCAGGGTGACGGTGACCTTGCTGCTATCGGTACTGCTGAAACAGTTCACGCTGCAACAAGAGGCGAAAACATCGTTGTTATTTTCGTAAACACAATTCCCATCATCGGTAGCGGACCTGCCGCGTATAAGCTGTTGAGTTGGCTGGGTATGGTCAACAATCCGTTGACAATTTGGATATCTTGGGCATCAGGGTTCGACTTTGCATTTATCGTATTATACGGCTACTTTAAGGGGGTAAGTTCTTCTTATTCCGAAGCGGCGTATATTGACGGCGCGGGGGAACTGAAAACGTTTTTCTCGATTATTTTGCCTCAGATTATGCCTTGCTTGGTCGCAATTATGATTACGCAGGCCATTTCCGTGTGGAACGATTACGGCACGGTAATGATCTATTTGAGAGATACCCCCAACCTTGCGTACGGCTTGTACGAATTTAACGTCGATGCAAGATATGCGAAAAATTCGAGACCTATATATTATGCGGCGGCGGTAATTTCCGCAGTTCCCATTATTGTACTCTACACTTGTACACAGAACCTTATTTTGACAAATATGACGGCAG
>CALFMA010000231.1 GCA_937880065.1 uncultured Ruminococcus sp. | reverse complement strand
TTATTTTCCCAACATATGTATATTCGTTTTTCATCATTTGTATCCTTTCTTACTTATTATACATTATTTGTAAGTAAATTACAATAACAAAACCTTAAACTGCAAAGATTTAAGGCAAGGGGCAGCACTAATACTAGCTTCTTCATTATCTGATAAAGCAGTAAACAATCTTTCACGATATTTGATTTCTGTACCCATACTTCTCAATCTTCTGCGACTTCTGTAAGAAATTATAATACCCACTGCCAGCATCAGAAATGCCATACTTCCTACACCTGCAATAAGAGTGATTATCTGAAGTTTTGACATATTTGAATTTACAACTTTTGATGGCACTAACCCTAAAAGCATCCAGTCATCAAATTTTACAGGCTGATAAACAAGATAAAACTTTTCTTCGTCAATTTCCAGTGTTATTACGCCACTTTCCTTAGAACGAAATGCCTGACGTATTGTTTCAAGTTCTTCTTCTGACAGATTTGAATAATCTTTCAGCATTCCAAGAAAATTATATACACTTCTGTTATTCTGACCAACATTATCAATGCAGACTCTGACAACATATGAGCTGGCATATTCATAGTAAACTTTATTTTCAAGTGTTTCTACAAGGCAATTGTTATCAAAACCTATTGCAAATGCATCATATTCAAAGTCTCTGTATACCCCGTTAAAACATGGTATCCCGAACAATTCAAATTCAGGCTGTCCCGGAAACGAAGCTCTCAGAACAATATTTTCTCTGTCGATCATAAGTTTAGTAAGATTTTCTGCAAGATTTATATAGCCTGTTTTTCCTTCTGAAGTGATATATTCACCTTCTTGTGAAAGAAAATAAAATTCGGTAAATCCGTTACGTTCTTTTAACTCGTCTATATATGCCTTTACCTTGTTATCATCTTTTATGTCCTTAAAATAACACGACCAGTCCCTCATGCATATCCATTTTTTACTTACAAGGTGTTCAAGTGATTGATTTGATTGTGAAAAAACTTCATCAAGATGATTTGCACTATCTTTAAAAATAAGATGTGATGTAAATTTATAATAAACTATGCCAACAAAAACAAGTATAAACATAACAACTATAGTATTTATCAAAAAAAATGGTTTTTTCACAATATTTCACACCTCATTTGTCAGTGAGTATTTATAGTTATATATTCAGAAGGTTCTGCAAACTTATCAATTTCAAGAATCAAATTTGTCATATAATTTTTATCAAACATGTCTGCATTTAACAGTGACTGAATTTCCTGCGGTTTAGGTGAATTCCCGTAGACTTCGGATTCAATCGCTATATCGTCGCCAAGCATAATTACATTATATTTTTGGGTAGTGTCTATCTTTTTCCGATTAATTGTTACATCTATAAGCTTAAATGTACCATCACCATTATCCGTTACGGAGTACTCTATACCACTTGTTACCGGTAACATATTTCTGTGGAGTACCGGATTTGACCCATCTTCTTTTGTATTGACAAGCCACTCCATAACTTCTATGACCTGTTCACCGGTAAGTTCGGCTTGTTTGGCTGACGCACGTTCATGTACAAGCCATTTAAATTCATGCAAAGTATAATCTCCTGAAAAAACAGATGATGTCATAAATGTCGAATATCCGATCAGTATATCCGACTTAAAATAATTTTTCAGGCTATTTGCTACTGAAGAAGCTGCCTCACTCCCATTTTCATCTGCAAAATATGAATATTCTTTATTCTGAGAAAAAATTGTTTCATGTTCTATGCTTTTGTTCTCTCTTGTAAGCTGGGCATTAAAATCATTGTATGCTCCTTCGGCATTATACTCTTTGTTTATCATTTTTTGGGCTACATCCAGAGAAATAGAAAACATCTCTGTAGAAGCCAGACGCTGATACAAATGATTTTTTTCAATACATTCTCTTATCGGTCCGAAACATTCCGGTACTTCCAGTTCTGCTACACTGTTATAAGAAAGAAAAACTGCTTCTGAGGCAGATTTCTTCTGTCCTTCTTCACTAAAAATTTTCTCCATCACCTGCATAACAACTTTATATTTTTCATCATTGTTTTTTACGTTTTTATTTACAGCAACCTGATACATAGGATATGTCAGAACCCAGTTATCTTCAGATTTTTCTCCATAGTAAGGAAGCATAACACAATTTGTGCCGTATTCATTATTCATATTAACACAATCATTTCCTGTTCCTCTGATCATTGCGCATTTGTTTTTTATTAATAAATCTTTTGCCTCATAAAATGTTCTTTTTATATCATCAGAATCAGTATATGTGTCTTTCAGAAACTGTTCAAACTTTTTAAATACAGTAGACCATACTTCGTGATCAAGTCCTACCTGCTCTCCTGCCTTTTCACTTTCATATTCTGTTCTCCAATCAGTTCCCTTACGGCTCATCAACTCAGAAGCTGCACACCCCTGCATCGCTTCAAGACAACTATAATCATAAAAATAGTCATTATAAAATAATTCAACATCCTCGTATTCAAATGGCAAGACGACATTACCGCTAATATCAATTCTTGTCTTTAATTTTGATATATCATTATTCTTGATATCAGCTTCTCCTAATTCTTCTTTAATAAGTTTTATTTTTTCTCTTGATATTCTTCAGCATTAAATGCTTCAATTTCTCTTTCTTTATCTACAATTAATTTTAATGCAACACTTTGAACACGACCAGCACTTTTTCCACCAGTTTTAGAACGCATTAATTTTGATAATCTAAATCCAATAATTCTATCTAATATTCTTCTAGTTTCTTGACTCTTAACTAAATTATCATCAATTACAGTAGGATTATTAATAGCTTCAATTACTTTATCTTTAGTAATTTCATTAAATA
>CALFMA010000230.1 GCA_937880065.1 uncultured Ruminococcus sp. | reverse complement strand
ATATTATGTAGAATGTCAATAGTTTTTGAAAAAATAGAGCTAAAATAACACTTTTACATATTTTCCATTTATTTGTTTATTGATTTTTTTAAAAATTGTGGTATAATAATAAAAAGAAAGGCGGTAATTGATATGGAAACTACGTTCAATGACATTGACGCGCTTGTTTTATCGGTAATATATCAGAACAACCAAATTGACCTCGTTAAATGGATTGGAATGATTGATTTTTATGAGCGGATCATTCTTACTTTTGACGAATTGAACATATCATTAAAAAAACTGCAAAAGTGTGGATTTATCAAATTTTCGAATGGCGAATTTATACTTTTAACTGAAATAGAAAATTTATTTCCTAAAAGTTTTAACATTCGCAACTACGAAAAAATATATAATAAACTTGCAAAGAAAAAATGCATAGAAGTTATGGATAGTAGATTTATTCTATCTGAAGCCGAATACACCGAAGCAGTAAACAGATACAGAAAAACGGCAAAGAATAGCCATATTTAATGATAATTACATAGATTCGTTTGCAAGCATAGAGTTGTACCCCAGAAGATAGCAGTCAAGTGCAACTCCCATCACCGCCAAGGGATAAGTCTATCCGCTGACCTTGAAACACGGATCGATTTCGAAAAAACTTGTGGTACGGATCGATTTTGAAAGGGTGTGCCAAGAAAAAAGCCATTCGCAAAAGCGAATGGCTTTTTTCAGTGAAATTCGTTCCTTACGGAACGAGTGAAATACGCTGACGCGTGTGAAATTGCCTGCGGCAGTGAAATACGCCTGCGGCGTGTGAAGGAACGAATTTTATTTCACATTGCGACCAACGGGAGCAATATTTCACAATTTCCGCAAGGAAATTATTTCACATTCGGCAACGCCGAATATTTCACTTGAAAAAATATCGGATTTATGATATAATAACGGCAGAAAGGCGGTGAGTTAAATAAAGTGAAAATAGAATTTGATTCGATAGTATATCCGTTTAATAAGAAAACCGCTATACATATATGGCATCCTGAATTGTACGATTCATATGTTCGGTATATCAACAGAAAACATCTTACCCAAGCAAAAATCACCATGCCTTCGCTGGATATTCTTTACGACTGTCCAACTTTACAGTATTTGCACATACACCCACGCTTTGACTCACCTGACCAATACGATTTTTCACCTCTTTATGGGCGCGAATTTAAATATCTTTGTTGCCTTAATGAATACTATAAAGAAGGCGGAAAGTCTCATATTGGAACAGTTGATTTTTCACAAATATACGGACTGGAAAGTCTAAAAATCAATGTTAACAGAGGTACTTTGAATTTCAATCGCATTCCGTCATTGCGCTCATTATCAATTGGTGATTATACGGGACCCAATTTGGATTTAAGTGATCTTTTCATAAGCACCCAATTAGATACTTTACGACTGATTGTAGGAAAAACAGTTTCATTGCGTGGAATAGAGAGAGCTGTTAATATGCAATATCTCGATATTTCTTATAACAGAAATTTAGTAGATATTAGTGCTCTTGCTAAGATTAAAACCAGTTTGAAATCATTAAGCATTCATAACTGTAGCAAAATAACAGACTTTTCTGTTCTTTACGAACTTATTAATCTTGAAAAGTTGGAGATTTGGGGGAATAATACAATACCCAGCTTAGATTTCATACGGTATATGCCCAATTTAAAAACTCTATTTCTTGAGATTAACATTGCCGATGGTGATATTACTCCTTGCTTGGGATTGCGCTCTGCAAAGCTAATGAAGGACAGAAAACACTATAATTTGAAAGATAAGGACTTGCCAAAAGCTCGTAAGGTCGTGTTTGGAAACGAGTCGATTGATGAGTGGAGAAGGCTTGAATAAAGAGAGATTACGGAATTAAGGAGATAAGAATTGAAACCAATCAGCGATATAAGATTATACCGGAGCAAAATCCCGAATATCGACGGTAATTCGCATCCGAGTGAATTTGCTCCAAAACAACTCAATATTATAGTCACACGAATTGTGATGAAGTTACGTGAGAACGGATTTTCACTCGGAGAATATGACCATCTATATATCAACTTCACGACTTGTTTGCCAAGCGTAGAGACAGCACCTTCAAAAAGAAGTGTTGATGCCTATCACAAGTGGTATAGATACTATGATGTTGGTGTTTCGGATGAGTGTTATCGCAATTTAGAAAGCGAAAACAATGTGGAGTTCGTGATCGATCAGATAAAGAACGTTCTTAATGCTTATTTCTGTACTGAAACAAATTGCTCTGTTGAGCCTTGTATCGAAGAAGCACTTAACAAAGGCGAAGATATGCTGATGCTTTATAAAAGCAAGCAGACCTCCAAACGTAAGGCTGATATATACTTGCAGTTATTGGATAACGGAATGTACTGCCCGAATCTGTTTGTGTATGACCAAGATGGGACGGAGATTCTGCATCAAAAGTTGCCTTGCACATTTGATTTGATGAGCTTGGGTGAAATACAGCTCAGTAGCAAAAAGGTGGTCGTAAAACCACGCAAAAACAGTTTGGCGACGCAGCTTGAGCCGATGGAGTTCGAGTTGTGAGAGAAACTTGAAGGACATTGAGGGTAAGAATGATGGCAAAGAAAAAAGACGTTGCGGAGATCTTCGCAGAAAACATATTCAAGGATTCAAAATTTCAAGAGAAATGGCAGGGGTATCTTGCACGGTTTGGTACGGATATAGATACTCTTTTCAGTGATAGCTACAAGGCTAAGGTGCACATTGCATCCGTTCTTCAAAAGATTTGTGATGGAAACTACGAAGAAGCCCTGCAATATTTGAAATCCTACATTCCTTCTTGCTCTACTGATGAGGAAAAGAGCATACTTAACCGCTTGATTGCGGAATGTGAGACAAACATCCCTCCCGAAACATATCCCAAGCAGAGTGAGCGTTATATGCAGTACCGAGATAAGCTTCTGTCAGCAGAATTCTCTGAGGCAAAACAGCATTACGGTCATTTCTTCCGTCAAGCAACAGAAAAGACCGCCTTTGTTATAAATCTTGAGGATGAGCAGTGCGGCGTTTCTGTAATGTATGGCTTCGCATCTACAGCATTTATGGCAGGTGAAGAA
>CALFMA010000229.1 GCA_937880065.1 uncultured Ruminococcus sp. | reverse complement strand
TAGCAAGCGGTTTAATTAAGAATTAAGAATTAAGAATTTATGGACGGTGGAATTTATTTCTGCCGTCCGTTTTGTTTTTAATATGTATTTGTGCAAAAAATTTTCCGCAACTACTTGACAGTACATAGTAGTTGTGGTATAATAATATCATACTACTATGTGTCACAAAGTACTACAGGAGCTGCCTATGGATAATGTTCAATTGATGAAAGGCGTTTTAGAGGGCTGTATTCTCGGAATTATCGCAAAAGGTGAAACTTACGGCTATGAAATCCTCGTATCTCTTGAAAAAAACGGATTTGAGGACGTCAGCGAGGGAACGGTTTATCCCATTATAACTCGACTTGACAAGGGTGGATATATCGCCTGCCGCCGTGCAAAATCACCTCTCGGACCAATGCGGAAATACTATTCAATTACGCCAACAGGGGAAAAAATGCTTGAAGAATTCAAAGCACGATATGAACGGATTACGGAATCCGCAAAAAAAGTTTTATATGAATGAGGGAATTGTTATGAATGTTAATGAAATGGAAAAAAATCTGACAGGAGCATACAACGAGGCTTTTTCAACAGCTGTTCAGTATGCGATGACTAAGGGCTACACTAAGGAAAAAATCAACGAAAGTATGAGCGATTTATACGATATTTTGCTGACGGCACAGGAGGACGGCAGACCGGCGGAAAAGGTTATAGGCAAGGACATCAGCTATTTCTGCAAAAATTATTTCGGGAAATATACTGTTTCAGATTTTCTGAAAAGCACAGGCGAGTTTATTTTCAGAGCGTGTATTTTCCTTGTAATCTGGGAACTGCTTATTTTCGTGTTTTATTCAGGGGGATTTATGGCTTATATGGGCGGAAAAGCAGACCTTACGCCATATATTTTCGGTTTATCTATTGCGATTGTGACAAATGTTATATCTTTTTTCGTTGTTGCACCTCTTACGGCGAAGAACAGAAAAGTTGGCGATTTGTCAAACGTAATACTCTGTATTGCCATGTTTGCGGCGGTTTTTCTCTCGACGGAATATAAATTGCCCATAGACGCAAACGTGAAAGTATGGGTTGTTTTGACTATTCTTGTAAGCTATATTGCTATATATTTCACTATCCGTTCTGTTATAAGATATAGGAAATACGGCACAATCTGCGACATCTACAAAAAGGCTTTCAAGGAAAATTGGAAAAAAGCATATCAAGATTACCCAATGCAAAAGGGTGTGCTTGAGGGCTGGCAGTGGAGATATAACAGGCTGCTGAAAAAGGGCAAAGTTACAGAGGAAACATTTCTTGAAAAACTGAAAAAAGAGCAAAAAATTAATATTGCTGCTGATAAAGTCACAACGGTTTTTATGGTGGTTCTCGCTGTACCTTTCGCCGTTGATATTCTCCGTGACAGCGAAGCACTTTGGGCAGGTCTTATCGGTGTAGCAGTTTTTTGCTTAATAGTATTTTTCGCATACAGCATATTCCTGAAACCTATGAAGAAATCAACAGTAGTATTCGGGAAATTGCTGAATGAGTGTGAAAAATCAGGTATGACTATGCCGAAATTCATTGATGAAAAGCTGAAAGAACACAAAATATGAACAAATTGTAAACATTCCTGCTAATCCTTGACATGAATCGAAAAAAGTTATATACTATATATTAGCACTCGAAGTGATTGAGTGCTAATATTTGTATGGAGATGTAATAAAATGGAACAGAAACAGTTTAAAGCCGAGTCTAAACGACTCCTTGATATGATGATTCATTCAATATATACTCACAAGGAAATTTTCCTCCGTGAGCTTATTTCCAATGCCAGCGACGCTATTGACAAGCTCTATTTCAAGTCCCTCACCGATGATAAAGTAGGACTTGCAAAGGACGATTTTGCTATCTGGATTTCAGCTGACAAGGACAGCAGAACTCTTAAAATTACTGATAACGGTATCGGTATGACAGCTGAGGAACTTGAAAACAACCTCGGTACTATCGCTAACAGCGGTTCACTTAAATTCAAGACAGAAAATAAGCTTGACGAGGATAATCAGATTATCGGTCAGTTCGGTGTTGGCTTCTATTCTGCATTTATGGTTGCTAAGAAAGTAACCGTAATCACAAAGGCTTACGGCTCTGATGTGGCTTACCGTTGGGAATCCGAGGGTGTTGACGGCTACACAATCAGCGAGGACGACAAGGCATCTGTGGGAACTGAAATTATCCTTGAACTTCTTGATGATACAGATGACGAGAAATACGGCGAATTCCTCGACACATACCGCTTAAAGGGACTTATTACAAAGTATTCCGATTATATCCGTTTCCCCATTAAAATGGAGGTAACTCACAGCCGTCCTGTTGAGCAGTCCGAGGAGGACAAGGAGGCTGGAAAAGCTCCCGAATATGAGGATTATATCGAAATTGAAACTCTCAACAGTATGGTTCCTCTGTGGAAAAAGAGCAAGTCCGAACTTAAAGAGGAGGATTACAAGCACTTCTACACAGAGAAATTCTACGATTACAATGAGCCTTTGAAGTATTCTCACGTTGTAAATGAGGGTGTGCCAAGCTATAACGCACTTTTGTACATTCCCTCAAAGGCTCCCTATGATTTCTATTCAAAGGAATTCGAAAAGGGCTTACAGCTTTACTCAAACGGCGTTCTTATTATGGATAAATGCGCTGATTTGCTCCCCGATTACTTCTGTTTTGTAAAGGGACTTGTGGACAGCGAGGACTTATCTCTCAACATTTCAAGAGAAATGCTCCAGCACGACAGACAGCTTAAAGTCATTGCTAAGAGCATTGAAAAGACAGTTTCAAGCGAACTGAAAAAGATGTTGAAAAATGACCGTGAGAACTATGAAAAGTTCTGGAATGAGTTTGGTGTTCAGCTTAAATTCGGCGTTTACAGCGGTTATGGAATGAACAAGGACAAGCTTCAGGATTTACTTCTTTTCACATCTTCACAGGGCAAGCTTGTAACTCTTGACGAATATGTAACTGCTATGCCCGAGGAGCAGAAGTTCATCTACTACGCAACAGGCGAAAGCGTGGCACGAATTGAACAGCTTCCACAGACTGAACTTGTAAAGGACAAGGGATTTGAAATTCTCTACCTCACAGATAATGTTGATGAATTTGCACTTAAAATGCTTATGAATTACAAGGAAAAGGAATTCAAGAATGTATCTTCTGATGACCTTGGAATTGAGAATACAGAAAAGCAGGAGGAAGTTAAGGCTAAAGAGGAAGAAAATGCCGATATGCTTAAATCTATGGCTGATTTCCTCGGTGAATCCGTTTCAAAGGTTGTGCTTTCAAAGCGTCTGAAATCCCACCCTGTATGCATTTCAAGCGAGGGCGAGATTACTCTTGAAATGGAAAAGGTGCTTAATTCTATGCCGGGCGACCAGAAAGTTAAGGCACAGAGAGTTCTCGAAATCAATCCCGACCACGAGATTTTCGGCAAGCTTACTGCGGTTTCCTCTGACAGCGAAAAGCTTGAAAAATATGCGAAACTGCTTTATACACAGGCACTTCTCATTGAGGGGATGCCCGTTGAAAATCCTGTTGAATTCTCAAATCTCATTTGCGAATTAATGTAATAGACGACAGCCTTTTTAAAACGGTAGATTAATTTCTGCCGTTTTTTTATTTTAAAGCTGTTAGTCATTGGCTTTTCAAAACGGTGGATAAATTTCTGCTGTCTTTAAATTCTTAATTCATAATTCTTAATTCTGCATTAAGCTAAAGGCTAACGGCTAAAAGCTAATGGCTAATTTCAAAAAAATATTTCAAAAAAATCCCTTTAATATATTGACTTCTCTTTATAAAAGGAGTATAATAATTATGTACGGCGAATGCTGTTTTTATTGTTGAATGGATTGTCAAAAATATGTCACTCCGTTTGATACTATATATTATGGAGGTTTTTACAATGAGCAGAGTTTACAATTTTAGTGCAGGCCCAGCTGTTCTCCCGGAGGAAGTTCTCAGAGAAGCAGCAGAGGAAATGATGGATTACCAGGGTTGCGGTATGTCCGTTATGGAAATGTCCCACCGTTCAAAGGTATATGATAACATCATCAAGGAAGCAGAGCAGGATCTCCGTGACCTTATGAATATCCCCGACAACTACAAGGTACTTTTCCTTCAGGGCGGTGCTTCTCAGCAGTTCGCAGCTGTTCCTATGAACCTTATGAAGAATAAGAAGGCTGCTTACATTATCACAGGTCAGTGGGCTAAGAAGGCTTATCAGGAAGCTCAGATGTACGGTAAGGCAAATGCAATCGCATCTTCCGCAGATGAGACTTTCTCTTACATTCCGGATTGTTCCGATCTTCCGATCAGCGAGGACGCTGACTACGTTTATATTTGTGAGAACAACACCATCTACGGAACGAAGTTCTGGACTCTTCCGAACACCAAGGGTAAGACTTTGGTAGCTGATCAGTCCTCC